>NZ_MQUI01000005.1:0-144543 GCF_001970915.1 Sphingomonas sp. Sph1(2015) | reverse complement strand
CTATGGCAGGGAGCGATCCCGTTGACGGTGGGAGCCATCTGGCTCAGATTGCATGCCGCGCCGATGGTTGTCGGCGCATCGATATCTGCTGGCCAAAACCCGCCGCTGCTTCCCGACATAGGACGTTATCGGACCTGACATGGGCTGGCGGGCCCCGCTCGATGAACAGTTCTGCGAGTGCCGCCAGCACATCCTCATGGTTGAGCCGGCGCGCGACCACCAGCGCCAGGCATTCTCTGCTGGCCTCGTCGATGATGGTCAGGATGCGGAACTTGCGCCCGTCGTGGGTGCGCCCCTCGACGAAATCATAGGCCCAGACATGCCCCGGATATTTCGGTCGCAGCCTGATGCACGAACCGTCGTTCAGCCAAAGCCGCCCGCGTTTCGGCTGCTTTTGCGGGACCTTCAGTCCTTCCCGTCGCCAGATCCGCTCCACCCGCTTATGGTTCACCGACCAGCCAGCGGCATGCAGCAGCGCCGTCACCCGGCGATAGCCATAGCGACCATATTGCCTGGCCAAGGCGATGATATCCTCGGTCAACGCCTCTTCGTCATCTGCCCCACACGGCACCTTGCGCTGTGTCGACCGGTGCTGCCCAAGCACGCGGCATACCCGTCGCTCGGATACATCCAGCACCTCTCGGACCTGGTCGATGCAGCGTCGGCGCCGTGCGGGGCTCAGAAGTTTCCCTTTGCTGCCTCCTGCAGGATCAGCTTGTCGAGCGTCAGATCCGAGATCGCACGACGCAGCCGGGCGTTCTCCTTCTCCAGATCCTTCATCCGACGCGCCTGATCCGTCTTCAGGCCACCATATTCCTTGCGCCACCGGTAATAGGTCTGCTCGCTGACGGCGATCCGCCGGCAGGCCTCGGCGGTCGTGCCGCCCTGACCCAGCATGATCTCAACCTCGCGCAGCTTCCCGATGATTTCCTCGGGCTTGTGCTTCTTGGCAGGCATTCGTCGTCCCTTCCTTGGTCCAGACTGTCATAGTCGATGGACCACTCAGAGGGGGGCAGCTCAGCTTCGGGACGCCTCGACCATGATCGCCGGCCAGCCCGCGAGGCGTAGCCCGCGCACGGCCGCAGGGCCGCTGCGCGTAGGCGAGCGAGGCGGGTTGGGCGTGGGTGTCGCCGCGTCGGTCGAGGCGTAGCAAGGGCGGCCCGCAGGGGCCGTACCGATGCGAGCGAGCCGGTTCAGGTCCAACCGACCGGCGGGCAGCAAAAAGGGCCACTCGGTCGCCCGAGCAGCCCTGACGAAGAAGGAGGAGCCGTGGCCCCTCCCGTCGTTACTTGGTGATCTGGTTGACCACCCCGAGGACGGTGCCGGCGAGTGCGCAGATGGCGATGATGCTCGTGACGATGATGAGCCAGACCCGCATCTGGTCGACGGCCCCCTTGAAGCTGTCCATGCTGGTCTTGAGGGCGTCGAAGCGAGCAGTGTGCCCGTCGAGTTTGCCTTCCAGCGCCTTGTTTGCCTGTCCTACCGCCACGTCGATGTGCTCCTCGAGTGCGTCGACGACCCGCTGGGCCGTATCGGCATCGATATTAGCCTCTGTGAGCGCCCTGAACAATAGAACCTCCATGTCCGTTCCTCCTTCGTCTCTGTGACGATGCTCACGCGTCGGTCGGGGCGGCGAGGGTCAAGGACCGCGAAGCGGCCGCGTCAGCGGCGGTGGGGGTCACGATTTTGCGTAGCAAAATGGTGGGGCCCCGCCGTCCTTGAGGCTCGCCGCCCCGGCCGACAGACTGGGACGACTTGAGAGAGAGTTTTCCCCGCGACAGCAGCGCCGGGGCGGGCTTGATGCCCGCTTCGGCGCTCCCCCGGCCGAGGCGTAGCAAGGGCAGGCCGAAGGGCCTGACCGATGCGAGCGAGCGGGGTGCCGGCCGCGCCTCAAGCCTCACCCCGGCGAGGGGCTTGCCGCGAGGATCATCAACGCCGCTTCGTCGGTGCGGCCCTGTGCGATGATGATCCCGCGCGCGTTGCCGCATGCTGCTTCGGCCGCGATAGCCTCGGCGACCTGATGCGCCTCGTCGAACTCGTCGGAGCAGTCGTCGTCGACCACCATTTCCTCCAGCTCGTGATCGAAGCGCCCGGTGTACCGGCCAGCCCATCCATCACGCTCCCGGAGCGCATCCTCCAGTCGCTGGATGGTCTGAAATCCGTGGCGTTGCGCGGCGAGATAGCCGGCTTCGTGGGTGGCGTAGCGGCGCTGTGTGTCGATGGTGTTCATGACCGTCTCCTTCGTCTCGATGACGGTGTCCTCGCGTCGGTCGGGGTGGTGAGGGTCAAGGACCGCGAAGCGGCCGCGTCAGCGGCGGTGGGGGTCACGATTTTGCGTAGCAAAATGGTGGGGCCCCGCCGTCCTTGAGGCTCGCCGCCCCGGCCGACACACTGGGACGACTTGAGAGAGGGTTTTTCCCCGCGGCAGCAGCGTCGGGGCGGGCTCGATGCCCGCTCCGGCGCTTCCCCGGCCGAGGCGTAGCAAGGGGAGGCCGAAGGGCCGGACCGATGCGAGCGAGCCGGGGGCCGCCCGCTGATCTGGGAGTGCTGCGCGGCGATCGCGGCGCGGCCCGGCGGGGCCGTGCCAAGGGTGCCGCGTGGCAGCGCCGGGGCGGGCTCGATGCCCGCACTGGCGCTCCCCGGCCGAGGCGTAGCAAGGGCAGGCCGAAGGGCCGGACCGATGCGAGCGAGCCGGGCACCGCGCCAGCCACCAGGGCGACATTCGCCGAGCTCGCCGGCGCCGGCCTCAAGCCTGCGGCAGCGCACTACCGGAAGGGGGAAGTCGAGCGGTCGCGCGGCGGCCAGGCGCGGCCCGACGGGGCCGTGCCATGGGTGCCGCGCGGCCGCTCGACTGGCGTGGGGGGAACCGTAGGGTTCCCCCCACAAGCGACGCTGACGGAAAAGGGCCAGCGCCGGGGGTCGCCCGTCGCTGGCCTAGTTATTCCTGCCAAGGAAAGAGGGGGGGGCGGCGCGCTCTGGGCTGCGCCGCCCGGATCGGGTTAGCGGATCGCCTGCCGGTTGCTGGCGGTCGGCGCGGGTGCCTGTCCGTCGATGCGGAAAGCGTGGGTCGGGACGCGGGCGTTTTTCAGCACCTGCAACAGGTTGGATTGCAGGCCGGAACCCTGACACACGATGGCTTCCACCGGTGCCAGCTTTGCAAGCTGCTCGTTGCGGACGAACCCGGCGCGGTTGCCATAGCGGCCCGTTTGCGGGGTGAAGGCAACGACCGTGACGCCTCGGCTTGCGGCCCATGCTGCCGCGATCATGTCGCACCCTTTGCGCTGCGCCGTGGTGCAAAGCGTCATGTGCGGCACGCGCGCCTTGATCTGGTCCAGCTTGTCCCAAAGCTGCTGGAAGTCGTGCCACTCCTGACCGCCGGAAAAGACGACAAGCGGGCCGGTCGGGTTGCGCTTTTCGCGGTGGTCCTGCGCGCGGGCTTTGAGGAAGTCGAGGGCGGCAATCTGGCTTGCGGTGCCTCCGCTCGAAACCTTCGATCCGCGCGCCGGGGACCATGGGTGGCCCGACTGGGCGCGGTAGCAGTCGGCGGCATAGTCGCGCATACATTCGATGGCGGCGCGGCGCTCGGTCATCGTCTGCGCGCGAAGCTGCAATTCCTCCATTTCGGTTGCGTAGATTTCGGACGGATCATAGCGGCGGGTCATCTCGCCAAGGTCGCGGCAAAGCGCGTCCTCCTCGCGTTCCAGCTTCTGCGCCTCGAAGTGGAAGGAATTGACGAAGCCCCATGCGATGGCCTGTGCGCTCGGCTCAAGGCGGGTATCGCGGAACAGGTCAAACAGGGTCGCCATGATCGCCGCGCAATCGTGCTGCGCCTCGATCGGCTCGGGCATGTCGAGTTCTTGGGCGTCTCCGCCAAGCTCGACGATGGAAAGCGCGCCGACCTCGCCGAAAGCCTCCTGAAAATTGGTGGTCGCGGTCGCCTCCGCGATGCTCTCCGCGATCTCGGCCGCGCGGCTCTCGCTGGCGTTGTCGTGCTCGGCGGTGTCGTCGGCGGGGTCGCAGTCGTGGCTATCGGTGCGCGCGGCGTTGTTGCGGCGGGTTTCCCAACCCTTGCGGGCTGCCTCGGCGCGGGTGCTGGGCTGCTGTGCGAGGGCTTCGCCCAACGCGGTGAAGCTGGTAAAGCGGGCAGAGGTCGGACCGTTCGTCATGGTTGCAAATCCTTTGGCAGGGTGGTTTCGGCTTAGGGTCGGGGGAGCGTTTCAGCCGCTCTCCCCGCCCGTCTCGAGGGTCTTAGAACGCGGGGATTTCGTCGCTCTCGGCAAGCTGGCCGTTGTCGGTGGCGTTGCCGCTGCCGAACCCGTCATCGGCGGTTGCCTTGCGGCGGGTCTGGCGGGTGCCGTCCATGTTCTCGCGGCGGGGCTGCGGGCGGTTCCACACGACGCGGAAACCCTCGTCGTTGTTGCCGAACAGCGTGATTTGCAGCGGCTCGGGGAGGCTAGGGTCGTCCAGCTTGCCCTGATAGAAAACCTCACCGGTGGAATTGCTGGTCAATTCCCACAGCGCGCCGATCTGCACCCAACGGCGGGCGACGTTCAGGGCGACGATCTCGAAGGCGGGGGCGCGCTCGTTGGTGCTGTCGACCGGGCGGAGGCCAAGGCGGGCGAGGTCGATGGTGGCAGTGGCGATCGAACCGACAAGCTGACCGCTGACCGACTTGAACTGACCGATGTTCATAATACTTACTCCATCTAGGCGGGGGCCTGTCCCCCTGTTTGCCGGTGCTCGGGGCCTTTCCCCTTCCGGCATCTTTCTTTTACCCCCTCCCCTCTAAGTATTGAAGCGCATTGATTTCTTGACAGCCAAGTCATCGTACACGGTGAGTCCGAGCATAAATAGCTCCCGACTAGGGAGCCTAACTAATCAAATCGAAAACGCATTGATCGCGGTAGCGAGCAATTCAGATGAACAGGTACGATGTTCGGGGGGCGCAGCCCCGGCCTGTGATCTCATCGCACCCGGAGCCGTCCTCGCAGGGGCTCAAGAGGCAGGCACGGCCGGCGGGGTCAACACGAATGACGGAGGCTCCGCCGCTTTAGCGGTGGAAACCGTAGGGCCTTAGGCCCGGTATTCTTGTTGAGGCGTCTTCAAACAAACAAAAGCATTGCCAGCTCTGCTGGCAATTCTCCTTTGACGCCGACCCCGTCGGACGGGTCTGGCACGCAGAGACACTGAGAGACGGCGAAGGGTGCGATGAGATCATTGGCCCAACGAACAATCATCATGCGCGCTAGCGCATGATTCCACAGCCGCAGGCTGCCGGCGGTGAGCGCGCCCCTGGGCGTGACGTGTGGGGAGGCACGCACCCTTCGCCCCACACTATTCGCGTAGATCGTCTCAGGAGCGCCGTGGAGGCGTCTACGGGACCCGGACAAGGGATCGTTACCCTTTAGGGCGGAGACCCGCTCTTGCGGGGCTCCGGTCGGCTCTTGCCGACTAGAGCCCGGCCCCGCCCAAGGGGCGGGGTGGCCACCTCATACCGTCTGCGCTCCGGCAAACGGCGTCATCGCAGCAGGCTCAAGCTCCGGCTGCGTCCACGATCCGCATGAGATGGCTCGCCACGATCAGTTGCTCGGCCGGCTCGATCGGGCCATCGTAACTCACCTCACGGTGCCCGACGGGATTGCGGAAGAGGCCAAACGCGCCCGCGAACAGGTGCCCGACTGCCTCCCGTTCACCCTCCTCGAGCGCCTTGTCCGTCAGCGGCCCGCTCTGTTTGTGGAAAGCGTCACGCATCAGGGCGACGCCGGTGCGCTGGATCGCGCTCTTTTCGGCGACTGCGATCTCGAGCGCCTTGAAAGCTGCAAACACGGCGACCTCGTAATCGCCGGCGATGAAGTGATGCCACGCCTTGTCCGCGATCGTGGGATGGAGAAGCTCGCGCGGCAATCCTGCGGCCTGCCTGTGCTTGGCGAACCCATTGCCGAGGAGAAGCGCCTCTGCGCGCCGGGACAGCTCGACCACACCAACGCTGCGATTGCCAGCAGACGGGACTAGGAGCCCCTGCGCCTCCGCCCACGCCCATGCCTCAGCGATGGCCTGTCCGATGCGGGAGCCAGCAGTCTCGTCGAACCGGCCCAATATATTCACCTGCGCGTGACGGCCGGTGGAGTGGAGCTCGTCGAGGTATCGCAGGAGGTATTCCGCCACCTCCGCTGGTTGCAGGGCCAATAGCACGTCGTTCTCGGGGAACGGGGGAGGCAGGTTGCTCATCCGACGTGATGCCTCGCCGCACGCGGCGCCGGCCGACGCAGGTGCTGAAACGCTGGGACGTTCGGGAACAGCAGCTTGGGAAGGTCGAGCAGCCAGCCCGACGCCGTCCAACAGCCGACCATGACGGCGGTCCACAGTCCGAAATAGACAGCCGCGGTGATGTCACCCTCGAGGACGGAGGCACGGCTGAGCCAGATGAAGAGGCCTGCGAAGACGGCGAGGCGCTTCCAGGTGTAGCGGTCGGTGATCCGACGCGCGCGACGTTCGAGGCGCTCGATCTCACCCAGGAGATCACGCCCGGGGCTTTGGCGGCGATGGTGCATCTGGTCCTCCCGCGTTCACCGATAGCCCATGCAGGGGGCTAAAGGGTAATCCGAACGCACGTCGATCGCGGTACTTGGTCGGTAGATCCCATGTGGTTGCTTCTCGGGCAACCACCATCGCCGATCGCGCGGCGTGGCCTCAAACAGGGCACGAAACCGCACCCGCACAATATGGGGTATCACTTTTCAGGGGTGGATTTACCGTGATCTACAAGGAAGAAGCAGGGATTGTGCCGGTACACCGCATCGTCCCAATTTCATGCGTCGCCGTGACATAAATCAAGAGCACAATTTGGAATCTCAAGCGTTTGACGCTGACAGGGGAAAAAAGGTCGCAGCGATGGATGACCAGACGATGCTCCAGACAATGGAGGAGTATCACAGACAAATTCTGGATGGGCTGGCGACTATTCGCGGCCATTGCGACGCGTCCGAACCGGATAGCCCTGTGCTGGATGCCACACGCAAACGTTTGAGTGCCGTAAGTCAGGCACGATCAACCTTCGTCACCGAAGTCGTGGTTCCACGACTGCTTCAGGATAGCGGCGTTGATGAACGCGCCGAGCTGCTCGATCTGTTGTGTGTGATCGCCGCCAAGCGCGAGATCTCCTTCGAGCATGTCGAGAGGTGGACGCGGAGCACCATCGACGCCGATTGGGCCGGCTATTGTGGTGCCGCCAGGGTCATTTGGGCGATGATGGAGGATCAGCTCGATCGGGAGCGCCAATACATCATCAACCGGCTTCGGAACGTGGATGAGGCAGCCATGCCCGCTCGCTGAGCCGGCAGATATTGCACCACTCTGGCCTCATGCGAAACAGCGGTAGCGGCAAGCGTCAGCAGACAAAAAAAGGGTCGGCATGAGCCGACCCGGAAAGTTTTAGGAGAGGATGCCTGAAAGGCGTCACCATGCTGCGACTGCGAACGTCATGTTGCAAGCGCTAAGCTGCTTGGAAACGCAGGTTTTCGATCCGATATTGGTGGTAGGGCGCGCGGCGATCTGCCGCGTTCCGATCCTATCGAGGTTTATGGCCGACACGCGCGTCTCAACGATTGAACGGGCCTTCCAATTAGCGAAGGCGGGCACCTGCCGTTCCGTTTCCGATATCCGTAATCAGCTGTCTGCTGAGGGTTATGACGGCGTGCATGGGCATCTGGATGGTATGAGCATCAAGCGCCAGCTCAATGCCGCCCTGGCGGGGCGCGGCATTTCCCCAAGCAAGAATGACGACGACGACGATTGAACGCCGAAGCGTGACGTTTCGACCTTGAGCGATATGTCAGCCGATCGGGCACGATCTCGATGACCGATTGAACGGCGACCTTTAGCGGTTCGGGCTTTTTCCCGTCGGGGAGGGTTTGGCGCAGGTGGTCATGGACCATGGCCTTCGTGAACGGCTTGCCGATGAACGTAGCCTTCTCCGGCATGTCGCCCGGTTCCGGTTTGATTCGGCCGCTGGCGATGACGATTTCGATATGCGGCCAGCGCTCGGCGACGTGGCGGGCGAGGGCAAAGCCGTCGGTTCCTCCAGGCATCTCGACGTCCGAGAATAGGAGGATGATGCTCTCGGCATGATCCGGAAGCATAGCGACTGCAGCATCGCCATCATCTGCTTCGCGAGTGCGAAAACGGGCATCTTCGAGAATGCCGCTGATATCCATGAGGATGATCGGATCGTCATCGACTGCCAGTGCATAGGGGGCGGTGGACGTGGTCATGCCGCTTCAACCCCTGGGGTAGGATAACGGCTCGCGTTCACGCGTGATTTCAGCGGCCTGGGCGTCCAAGAACACGAGACAGGATCGAGCGCTTGGGTGATCGTCGGCGATGGATGCTCTCGCGAAGGCGTGTCGTGACCGTCGAGGCGCGCGCCAACATGTCGGGTGTGTGCATGCGCGCGAACGTCGGGCGCTGGCCGTCGACCATCCCGATATTGTGGAAGGCATCTGCGAGAAAGCGAATGTCGTGACGCTGTTCGTCATCGAGTTCGTCGCGCGTAGCGGATCGGATGGCGATCAGGGCGTCGGACGCTCCCTTGATCCAGGCCAGTTCGTCGGTCGTAAGCTCTGCCATCATCGATCTCCCGCCTCGGCGTTTGCGATCCACGGATCGAGCAGCGTCGTGCCGGTGCCGGCGAAGTCGGCGACGTTCCGAGTCACGACCACGAGGCCGTGCACCAGACCGGTCGCAGCGATCCACGCGTCACGCTCGCTCTTGGTGTCCGGCACATGGAGGCGCGCGCAACGCAGCGCGATCGCGGCGTCGATTGGTAGAATGCGGCCCGTGAAGGTAGGCATGACCTTGTCGTGCAGCCATAGCCGCAGCACGCCCGCCTGATGCGGGTCGCGTCGTTCGAGCAAGGCGATGCCGAGTTCGACCTCCATTACGGTGATGACCGACAGGAACAGGTCGGCTTGATCGACGCTGTTTGCCCAAGCCTCGACGGCGGTGTCGATCTTGCCGCTGCGCCGCTTGCGCAGCTCGGACAGGACGTTGGTGTCGAGGAGGTACATTAGTCGAAGACAGCCGGACGCGGAAAGGTGGCAGGCCTGCTGAAATCGACGTCGATGTTTCCGACCTCGTCCATGTCGAGCGCGTCGAGGATGTTGCCCGGAGGCGCTTTCAGCCGCTCATATTCGGCAAAGGGCATGACCGCGATGATGGGCCGACCGCGTTCGGTGATGATGACGGCGCCGTCGACCGCCGCGCGCTTGATGACGCCGGGTGCGCGTTGAAAATCCCGGCTGGAGAAAGTTTGCATAGCGCCTTGACCTTCAATGTCGTGACGTTCAGACATTGCCGCAGGAAGCGGAATTGTCAATGCTCATCAAGGTGGCGACGGCCCTCGCCGCATGACGTGCCGGGCAGTCCTGCGACCTCACCCGAAGGAGGATACGATGAACGTACAGGACATGATGCGGGGGTACGATTACGACCTTCCGCTCTACGACGTGCTGAACAACAGCAGCGTCGATGCAAATGGCGATCCGGAAATCTCGGCCGATCGCCGGGTGCTGGCAGGCGCCACCATCGGCATCGGTCTCGACATTGCCTATCTGGCGATCACCGAGATGCAGGAGGCGTTCGAGGCGCTTGCGCGCGATGTCAGCAACGGTGTGACCGACGGTGAAGGCAGCCAGGACCTCGCCGAGATCCTGAGTGCGCAGAACCCGTTCCAGATGCGGCTCTGGTATCTGCTGTACGACACGCCGTTCGAGCAGGCGCATGAGGATCTGTGCTGGCTGAAGAGCCTGACCTACCGCCGCGGTCGGATGTGCACGGTGGTGCGCGAGGAGAAGCTGGCGGTGGTCTACGCGACCAACGCGGACCTGTGCGAGAGCCTGACGGCAGCACAGCTCATGGCCAACATGACGGCCAGGGACTGAGGATCACCGCCTGGTCAAGCGACCATGGCGAGAAGATGCTCCGGGTGTTGTGGCCGGCATCGGGAGACGCGGAAGGGCTGCAGTGGGTTGTCGGTGCCGACCACGAACTGGTCGATCCCGGTGTTCTCCCGTAGCTGGATGGCGACGGCGTAGGCGTTCTCGAGTGAAGCGAGCGCGTTGCGACGGGCCGAGAGTGCGATAATGGGGTCGGTTCCGGCTGAGGGCGAAATGACACCCTAAGCGGGTCGTGAAGGGTCAGGAGTAGCCAGTGGGGAGCAGCCGCTCGACGATGTTGAGCGCGGTCCAGTCAGCGCAACCGGCGGCCCAATCCGCAATCTCCGACTTGCCTCGCGCGCGGGTCGATGCCGCCAAGGCGGTTTGCCTGGCCAAGGCATAGACCGCCAATCGGGCGACCGTACATTCCGGCCAACCATATCCGTGCGCGAAAACATCCAACCTGCGGATTTGCTCATCGGCAGAATAGTCATCGTTGCCGAGGTCAAGCCAGGTGAAGGCCGAATATCCCGCGTCCCAGAGTCTTTCTCCCGGACGCGCTGTGTCGAAATCGATCATCGCGCTCGGTTCATCGGCCTGGAATACGGTGTTGGTAGGAGCCCAATCGTTGTGACACACGACCTCGAAGCCACCTTCCCTGACCGAAGGCATGGTGGTGGTGGCATCGTGGAAACCCCGCAGCAGAGCCGCGGCCATGCGAATTTGCGCGTCCGTGTAATAGCCGAGATCATCAGGAACCGAGCCCGGGATGAAGGACAGCATCTCTCGGCCTGCCGTGTCGATACCGAGGAACCTGGGCGCTTGGCTGAACCCGACATATTCAAGATGCAGGAGGCAGTCATGCTGAAACGCCACGTTGTGGGTGACGGGACGACGAACGGTATCGCCTATCCGAACCACTCCCGGGGTGGTGCGTCCACCGGTAAGGCGTTGACCTTCCGTCATCTCAGACGACCACCTCGCCGACGGGTTCCGTGTCCACCCGCGACCGGCCTACGATCGCGGCGACAGTGTTCTTGCTGAGGCCGAGGTCGCGCGCGATCCAGCGATAGCTGCGGCCTTCGGCGACGAGCGCCAGAACCCTGGGGGCGAGCCGGTCGGACTTGGGTTGGTCGCCGGCCTGCCGCCCGAGCCTTCGACCACGCGCCCGTGCCGCGGCGAGGCCGGAGCGCACCCGCTCGCTCAGCATATCGCGTTCGAACTGCGCGATGCCGGCGAGCATCGTCGCCATCATCCGCCCGTGCGGTGTGTCGACCTCGAACGTCATGCCGCTCATCGCGACGACCGACACCCGCCAGCCCGACAGCCGGTTGAGCGTATCGAGCAGATCCTGCGTCGACCGGCCCCAGCGACTGAGTTCGGTGACGAGGATCGCATCGATATGGCGGGCCTGCGCCAGCTTCATCACCTCGGCGCGTGCCGAGCGGTTGGCCTTCATGCCCGAGGCGGTTTCGCGGAAAGTCCCCACCACCTCATAGCCGCCCCGCTCGGCGAAACCGGCAAGGTCGCGCAACTGCCGCTCGCACGACTGGTCGGCGGTCGAGACGCGGGCGTAGATGGCGGCGCGTTGTCCCAATTGAACCTTCCCGAAAACCGGCCTCGAAAACCCTTGATCTGCGCGGGGTCAGTGTTGTCCAAAACAGACTTCTGTTCAACCGGGACACTTGGGCCATGCCGCGCCGCCATATCCTGAGCGCCCGGCAGCGGTCGGCGCTGCTCGACCTGCCGAGCGACGAGGCATCGCTGCTGCGGCACTACATCCTGGCCGACGACGACCTGATCCATATCGACCGGCGACGCCGGCCGGAGAACCGGATCGGCTTCGCGCTGCAACTGTGCGCATTGCGCTATCCCGGCCGTATGCTGGCACCAGGCGAGGTCATCCCGCTGGCGGTGTCCGCCTTCCTCGGTGCCCAACTCGGCATAGCGGGCGACGCGCTCGTCCGCTATGCTGTGCGACGCCAGACCCGCCAGCAGCATATGGAGATGCTGCGCCGGACCTACGGCTACAGGGCGTTCCCGGGTCAGGGCGCACCGGCACGCGCATTCCGCGACTGGCTGCTCGTCGAAGCCGAACAGGCGCGTTCGAACGACGATCTCGCCCGGCGCTTCGTCGCCCGCTGCCGCGACACCATGACCATCCTGCCAGCGATCACCACTATCGAGCGGCTGTGCGCCGACGCGCTGGTCGCGGCCGAGCGCGGGATCGAGAAGCGGATTGCTGCGCGTCTTGATCGCGTCGCCTGCACCCGGCTCGACCGGCTGACGACCGAGATGCTGCCAAGCGCGATCAGTCGCTTCATCTGGCTGCGCCGGATCGAGCCGGGCAACAATTCCGCCGCTGCGAACCGGCTGCTCGACCGGTTGGAGTTCCTGCGCGCGATGAACCTCGATGCGGGTCTGCTCGCCGACGTACCGCCGCACCGTGTCACCCGGCTGCGGCGACAAGGCGAACGCTATTTCGCCGATGGCCTGCGCGACCTGAACGCCGATCGGCGTCGCGCCATCCTCGCGGTCTGCGTCATCGAATGGGCGGCCGCGACCGCCGACGCCGTGATCGAGACGCATGACCGGATCGTCGGTCGGACCTGGCGCGAGGCGAAGCAGCTGCACGATGCCCGCACTGCAGAAACCAGAGGCGCGGTTACCGCGACGTTGGATGGGTTCGCCGCGCTCGGCCGATCGCTGCTCGATGCGCATGGCAACGGCGCGTCGCTGGAAGATGCGGTCGCGCGCACGGCAGGCTGGGACCGGCTCGACCGCCTCGTCGCGACGGCCAGGACGCTGACCGACACGCTGAGCGACGATCCGCTGGCGCATGTCGATCAGGGGTATCACCGCTTCCGCCGCTATGCGCCGCGTATGCTGCGCTGCCTCGACCTCGCAGCCGCACCGGTCGCCCGATCTCTGCTCAACGCGGTGACCGCCATCGCCGCCAGGGGCGCACTCCCCGCAACCGATGACTTCCTGCGCCCGCATTCCAAGTGGCGGCGTCAGTTGCGGGTGAAAGGCAGCGACGATGCGCGTCTCCGCGAGGTCGCGGTCATGTTCCACCTGCGCGATGCGCTGCGCTCGGGCGACATATGGCTCGACCGCTCGCATCGCTACGGCGACCTGCGCCATGTCCTCGTGCCGATGACGGTCGCGCGGACCATGAAGCTGGCAGTCCCATCCGATCCGCATGTCTGGCTGGCCGACCGCAAGGCACGGCTTGCCGATGGCCTCACCCGGCTCGGTCGCGCCGCGCGCAACGGCACGATCCCGCATGGCAGCATCGAGGACGGTGCGCTGCGCATCGACCGTCTCACCGCCGATGCACCGGACGGGATCGAGGAGCTGGTGCTCGACCTGTACCGTCGCCTGCCGCCCGTCCGGATCACCGACCTGCTGCTCGAAGTCGATGCCGCGCTCGGCTTCACCGATGCCTTCACCCACCTGCGCACCGGCGTGCCGTGCGGCGACCGGATCGGCCTGCTCAACGTCCTTCTTGCCGAGGGGCTGAACCTCGGCCTGCGCAAGATGGCCGAAGCCTGCAATACCCACGATTACTGGCAGCTCTCCCGCCTCGCGCGCTGGCATGTCGAGAGCGAGGCCATCGACCAGGCGCTGGCGGCCGTAGTCGCCGCGCAGGGCGACCTGCCGATGGCGCGGGTCTGGGGCATGGGCACCACCGCCTCCGCCGACGGCCAGTTCTACCCTGCCGCGCGACAGGGCGAGGCGATGAACACGGTCAACGCGCGCTACGGCAACGACCCAGGCATCAAGGCCTACACCCACGTCAACGACCGCTTCGCGCCATTCGCGTCGCAGCCGATCCCCGCGACCGTCAGCGAGGCACCCTATCTGCTCGACGGGTTGACGATGAACGAGGCCGGGCGGCGGATCGAGGAGCAATATGCCGACACCGGCGGGTTCACCGACCACCTGTTCGGGATCAGTGCCATGCTCGGCTACCGCCTCGTGCTGCGCATCCGAGACCTGCCCTCCAAGCGGCTGTATGTCTTCGACCCCGCCGCCACGCCGACCGAACTGCGCCCGCTGGTGGGCGGCAAGGCGCGCGAGGCGCTGGTCGTCGCCAACTGGCCGGACCTGTTCCGCTGCGCCGCCACCATGAGCGCCGGACAGGTCGCGCCGAGCCGCATCCTGCGCAAGCTCGCCGCCTATCCGCGCCAGAACGACCTGGCCGCAGCCCTGCGCGAGGTCGGTCGGATCGAGCGCACGCTGTTCATCATCGAATGGATTCTCGACGCCGGCATGCAGCGCCGCGCCCAGGTCGGTCTCAACAAGGGCGAGGCGCACCACGCGCTGAAGAACGCCCTGCGCATCGGCCGCCAGGGCGAGATCCGCGACCGCACCACCGAGGGCCAGCACTACCGGATCGCGGGCCTCAATCTACTCACCGCCATCATCGTCTACTGGAACACCCTGCATCTCGGCCATGCTGTCGAGGCCCGGAGACGCGAAGGGCTGGACACGCCCGACCATCTTCTCGCCCATGTCTCGCCACTCGGATGGGCGCACATCCTGCTCACCGGCGAATACCTCTGGCCCAAGGACACTACCGCTTAGGGTGTCATTCCGCCCTCAGCCGGAACTGACCCCATAATGGTCATATTGATGTCCCTTCGGGGTGGGTGTCCTTCGGGTGAAGTCCTTCGGGTGAAGTGCCGCATGGCGGATGGGAACGGGCGCACTGGCCCGTTCATGGAAAATTGAGGCTGATCTGTGTAACGAGGATAGCGGACCGGATTCGACGCGCGAGCGTTGACCCAGTCTATCCCCGTTTCGACGGAGGATCCTTCGATCGACGGGGTCGGGACCGCTGCTATCGGTTTCGGCCCCGTTTTCGCGTCTAGGGTTTTCGAGCCTGTGCCGGCATAGCCATGGCCTGCGAAGCCGAGGGGGCAACATGGGCATTGTGACGGGGCAATCGTCGGTCTGGCAGGATGCGATCTCGGCGTGGGCCGCCTGCGGGGCGAGCGTCGAAGACCTACCCGACCCCGTCTCGGAGCTGCACGCGGCTGCGCTGCTCCGCCAGTATCTGGCCTCGGTCGCCATCCTGGGGACGACGTTTGTGGTCTGCGTTACGGCTGTTCTCGCCCAGCGTCCGTCACCGGCCTCGGTGACGATCGCGATCGTCGTGTCGATGATGCTCGGTTATCTGCTCTTCCTGACCGAGCTGTCCGCGGTCCCGCAGATGCTCCGCTCGATTCCAGCGCTACGCTCGCGCCGATTGCGCAGGATGCGGTTGATGACGGCGGTGATCGGCGCGCTGGAGACATCGCTGCCGGCGGGCTTTGTTCTTGCCGTCATGTTCGCCCGATAACGAGGTTGGGCTGAGGACGATCAGCGTCAATGCGCCCGCATATCGACCCAGGCGTCGATATCGCGGCCCGCCTCCTCGCGCAGGCGGTACATGTCCATCCGGGTAAGCCGGCCATCTGACCAGGCCGCGTCAAAGGCGGCCTTCCCGCGAGGCCCGGTCTTCGACAAGGTCACCGCATGGCGCTGCTCGGTTAGATCGACCGGCATGTAGGTCGCGATAAGGAGCCATGCGAGGCCCGCTCCTGCGACGGCAAGGATGGAAAGAAGGAGGCGGCGGGTATCAATTTGCGGCATGGACTAGGGCCGATCGAGGACGTTGCCACGGTAGTAGGTGATTGCTCGGCGCCGTTCGCGATCGGCCAATGCCGCGAATCCGACGGCATATGCCAGCGCCGCGAATAGCACCGCGGTTGGCGAGGCGTGAAACACCACAAGAGCAATCAGCACGGGCCATGAAACCATGTGGAGCAGATTAAAGTCTTGCGACGTACCAGGCGCGCGCAATCCGTCGCGGTTCGTGCGCCAGTCTGCGCCGCGACCCGCGCGGGTAACGGCTCGGAGGTTCCAATATCCAACTGCGAACGCGGCCACGATCCCGATCCCGACGATAAGCATGATGTTCATGTCTGAGCCCTTCAGCGTGAGCGACCGTCTTCGGAATTACGTCCACGGGTGTCTCGACTTTCTTGAGGCAGCGATCCGGTCGAGGACCCTGGGGAAGGCATAGATCGCGAGACCGAGCAGGAAAAAGAGGACGCTGCCAAGCAAGTTTTCAGGCAGACGATGCGGGAACGCGCCCTCCCACATCAAACCGGTATAGATGCACGCAAAGCCAATAAGATAGACTATCGCGGCGAAGCCAGATGCTGCCATCATGATAACGCCTGCAGCGCCGACACCATGATCGTCGGCTTGTCCGATGAACCGTTTCATAGTAGCAAGAACAAGTAAGGCGCAGGAGAGGATTATAGGCAATCCCGCGACCACCTGTAGCCATTCGATGGCGACGAACTCTCCGAAGGGGCCAGAGCCTAAACCTGATCCTACCATGGTGCGTCTCCCGATATCTGTCCTTACGACCTTCACCCTCCGCTCTCAATCACCCGTCGTTCCCGCTCATGGCGCAGCTGTTCGACCAGAGAGACGTCGGTGTGGGATTGGATCAGGCGATCGAGGGCATCGGCCGGGAGGAGACGCGGATCGAGCCTTGGCCCCTTGGGCTTAGGCGCACTGCGGCCCAAGGCCAGGAGGATGCGGCGGTTCCGTACCTCGACCAGCAGTGCGCCGCGTTCGGCGCGCGTGAAGGCACGATCGAGCCCGTAGAGCCAGCCTGACCGGGCTTCGACCAGCATCGCCTCGCAGCGCGCCAGGTCGTCGTCGTGGCGGCACTCCCGTATGCGGTCGACCGTAAGCGACCGCGCCGTTTCGCGCGTGCGCTGGTAATGATCGCTGCTCGCGTTCTCGAGGGCAAATAGCCGGTGCATGAGTCGGACCCATGCCGCCATGCTCTCCCAACCATAGGCCTTAGCGGCCTTGCGCGCTGCAGGCCGGTAAGCCTTCGCCGGAGGACACATGCGCGGCGGTTGCTTCTCCCCATAGAAGAGGTCGGGTTCGCGCCAGCTCATCCGACCGGCTCCAGATCGCGCAGCTCCGCGAACTCGATCTTCGCCGTGCGCTCCGCGCCCACGGCATCGAAGAAGACATAGCAATGGTCGTCGAACGGAGCGCTGCACAGTCGCCACACGACACCTTCGCGGCCGAGATACCGCTGGATCCCGAAGGCCGGATCAACCGAGCCGGGGGCGTCCACGAGCCGGACCCGCCTGCGCACGCTGAGCCAGTTTCCGGCCTTGCGCACGATCTCGGCTCGCTCCTGCGGTGTGAGGATGGAGGGCCTGTCCGACCGCGGCGGGCCGAAGGTCGCGAAGGGGTCGCCTTTGATGCGTTCGAGTTTCTGCTCGACCGTCTCGACCGGCGCGCGCACCCACTCCGGCCGCGCGGCGTTGCGGCGATAGTGCGTCATCGTCGTCGAAGAGAAGATATCCTGCTGATACCCGACGATCCGCCGTCGACGCTGCGCCTCGGCATAGTCCGCGCGCCAGCGATCATCCTCCGTCTTCGGCCTCGGCGGTGCATCAGCGAGGCGCACGATCGCGAGCAGCTCTTCGAACTCGGCCCGGGAGACCGTCGCAATGCGGGGATCGTACCTCATCGCAGCACCCGGGCGACGTGACCGGCGTAGACCGACACGACCTTCCAATAGGCAGCCATCGGCGCTTTATGCCGGCGCCAGCACTCCTCGGCTCGGACCTGAGCATCGGCCCGCAGATCGAGCAGAAGCTGGCGAAGCTCTGCGCGCGCGGCCGGCGACAGCGTTTGAAGGCGGGCGGCGCTGGGCAGCGCCAAAACCGGATTGCGGACATGCGGTCGGTTCGAGCGCAGCCGGGGGTCGGGACGCTCCATCATGCCCCGCCCGCCCTATGTTCATGGCGGATCACTCCCGCTGTCGTCGCGTGCCTCAAGGCGTTCATGGCGAGCTCCTGGATCCCTATGATTCGCCCTTCTCGCCCCTCTCTTCTCCGTGCCCCGGTCGCGCCTCGGTGGTTTTCGCCTTGCTACAGCATCAATGCGACAGCGTCGGCGCTGCGTTCTGCGGCCTCGTAGCCGCGGCGCCACGCCCGATCCAAGCGACTGCCAACGAGAAAGCCGCTCGCGGTGTGTCCGAACACGTATGCGCGCCAACCCGCCTTGTCGGCCTCCCATTCGGGATCAACCCGGCCCGGCTTGAGTAGCGGCAACAACCTGACGGTGCGCCGCGATCTGAGTTGACGGCCTTGCCTGGCCTGCGTCTTAATGCCGCGCATCGACGATCTCCTGAAGCTGTGAGGTGAACGTGCCTGATCTGGCTGCTACGCCGTCGCTTGCCGTTACCTCCGGCCGCTCAGCGGCTGCGCCATCGCTCTGGATCGTGACGGCGCTCCTGATCCTGCATCAGGCGGCACTCACCCTGATCCATTACATCGTCGGCCCGGCTCTGGGGCTCGATCCGGCCTCGGCGTCTCTTACTGCGGCGACGATCGTGCTCGCAGCGCTGCTCATCATCGGCCTGGTAGGGCTCGACGTGCGACGGCCAGGGCGCACGCGCACGGTGCTACTCGTTGCTCCAGCGTGGGATCGCCGAACGGCGGCCACGATGCTGGTGGGCCTCGCTATCGCGCAGATCCCGCTCGGGATCCTTGCGCTGCAAGGAGCGACGGTCTGGCAGTCGGGCGCCGGCAGTAATCTGGAGGTCGGCCGCGCCCTGGTCGCATCGTTGTCCGGCCCGGCAGGCCTTGCCCTCCTTGTCGCCACCGTGATCGTCGCGCCAATGGTCGAGGAGCTATTATACCGTGGCTACCTGCTCGGGACGCTGGCCGAGCGCGGCTGGCGAGCGGGCGCGGTGGTCATCTCCGCATTGCTTTTCGTGACGCTCCACTTCGAGCCGGCCAATCTCATCGCGTCGCTGTGTCTTGGTTTTGGCACCGGCCTTTGCGCCCTGCGCACGCGTTCGGTCATGCCGGGCTTGATCGTGCACGTCGCCAGCAACGCCTTCGGGATGTGGTACGCCACATTGGGCTGAGCGCTGCTGCCCTCGTCAGGGTATCTCGGCGAGCGCCCGATCGGTTAAGGATCGAGTGGCAGCGGATCCGACAGGTACAAAGCGAACACCACTATCGCCGTCAGCGCCGACGCTCCGCACACAATCCAGCCTAGGAGGAGGTCATTGTCGTTCGTCGCCACAAACGTCGTGAAGGCGATCCACCCGGCAGCAAGCCCGATCATGCCACGAAGGTCAAACGGACAGATTTGGGCGAGGAACCCTGCGATTACGCCTCCCGCGCCTATCGCGAAAATCAGCCGCTGATACTCCTCCGGGAGGTATCGCATCCCGAAGAGAGCGGCAGCGAGGGTCACGCCAGCGAGGACGATCATGGCGAAGAGCCGCCAATTGCGCTTGGGCGTGACGCGGGTGGCGTCCGTCTTCTCCAAGGGCTGTGAAACCGACATTCTCGACCTCCTCTTGGTTCGCGGTACGTGAGGCGCGGCGGGTAGCTACGCTTCCCTCGCGCGCGGGGTTTGGTATTGGACAAAGCCTCTGGCGCTCCGGTTCAGAGCGGCGATCTCGCGCTCCTGACCGGACTATGCGGCCAGCTGGTCTGTTGCGGGACGTGTCAGCAGGCCGGCGTTGAAGCGCTCGAGCCAGCTCTGCATTGTCGGGCGTTCGCTGATAGGAACGAGGGCGGCAACGTCCTGAAAGCGGATCAGATCGAGCGGTGCGTCGCGCCAGATACGATCGATCTCGCGCTCGGGCAGTAGACGTTCCGTTCGAATGAAGTCGGTCATCCGACCTGGGCGAGCCTTGGTCGAACGACGCCATAGACCTTCGACGGTGTGCAGTCGCGGAGCGGCGCGCGCTTCGACCAAGACGATCAGCCGAAGGCACCAGCGAGGAAGGTCGCGGATCTCCTCCGGCTTGTTGGCGATGCACAGCCAGCAGGCCGATTTCGGGGGCACTGGGAGACCTTCGGCAATGATGCGCCCGACGCAGTCATCGCGGTCCCAGCCCCATTCGCGCAGCGGCGATTGGCAATCGTAGAGCGGATCCTCGATCGACAGCGCGTGGTTCGCGCGGAGCGTGTCACGGGGGCCTGCGTCATAGCCGATGAGCCGCGTGACGCGCTGCCCGCGGGCCCAGGCGTCGATGGCCGGTTGCCAGTTGGCGAGAAAGGCATCCTGCGGGGCCTTCTTGTATTTGAGGCTGCAGCTTGACCCGCCCAGGCTCTTGCTCGGCAGGGTAGCATTGGTGAGGCACATCTCCAGCAGGCCGTAATAGGGTGGCCAGTGCTTGAACCGCTTGGGAGTGTACGAAACCAGCTCATGCCGGATGCCATGCCCGTCCATCCAGGGACGGATCACGTCCAGATAGGCGTATGTCGCCGGTTTCTCGACGCCCGTATCGGCGCTCAGCACGAGGTCGGGTTTCTGCCCGCGCGCGACCAGTTCGACCAGCAGTGCGGTGCTGTCTACCCCTATGCCGTAGGCGAGGACGACGGGAGGAGGTGGCATGTCCATGTCAGACCCCTCGTTGGTCGAAATGGGCCGACAGACCGGCGAGCGCTGCGGCCTCGGTCAAGGCGGCACGCATCACGGCCTCGGGGATGGCGGGCATACGAAAGGTGATCGAGGTGCCCCGGCGGATCGGATCGGGTGAGATTACGATCGGCCGCCTGCCTGTCCACGCGCCGGCGGTGATATGGGCGCTCCATCCCTGATGAGCGTCGTGCGACCAGGAGCGAACGATCACGTCGCGGCCTGCGAGGCTGAAGATGCCGAAGCGCGGCAGCGGATAAGCGAAGATCGCGCCGGGTTCGTCGAGCCCGTTGCCGTCGTCGCTGATCTGGAGCAGCTGGTCGCCGGTCGTACCGATCAAGGCGACGTCGACACGAGACGCGCCGTTCGCGCGTGCGGTTTGAAGAAGCTCGAGTAGCACGTCGCCGATTTTGTCAGCGAAGAGCTCCCGGACCGTGGCTACCGCGCTTGGCGCGGCGCTCGGTGCGATCGAGGCGGGAAGCATGGCAGGTCCCTTCGGTCGGGCGCGAGGTCTATCCCCGCATCTGCCTGTTCCCTCCCCCTTCCCTTTGCCGGCCTCGGGCTACCTGGTCGGCCTCGGGGCCCCGTTAAGGCGGTCCCGGGCGCCAGCGAGCTGATCCAGCGCCTTGCGGAGAAACAACCCCTCCGAGCTATCTGGGGCAGCCGCTTGGGTTCGACCTCGAAGCGCGGCGATGCGATGGTCGATCGCATCCGTCGTCACCATGATGTCCTCGCGCGTCAGCGTCGGATGGAGCTCGCTGGGAAGAACGACATGCGACGGACCCGCAAAACCGAGAAAATGGTCGGCGACAGGCAGACGATGGCGCAGCGCCTCGTCGACGGCGCGGCCGATCGTGTCCGCATCATGGACCAGCTCGCCGAGCAGGCTTTCGCGGTCCATTGGCGCGAACGCCTTCAGGGCACCGCTTTCGGTGGTGATGGCAATGGGATCGGCCGAGGTGAGCCCGACGATGCGCTCCGCGTCGATCACAAGGATATCGCCCTCGCGGACCGGGCCTGCATCAAGGCTCGCGTCATAGGCCTGCGCGGACGATGCGAAGTAGTGGACACGGTGCATGGATGTACCCTTTCGTGATCCGGACCTCCTTGCGCGGGGTCACTGGTAGCGGGGACGCTCGGCCGGAAAGCGCGCGGGCGGCAGGCCGGTGAACGAGAAGGCGCGGTAGCGACCGCCTTCGTAGAGGACGGAATCGACACTGCGCCGGTGACGCTGCAGGCGCTCGAGTAGACGGTTGGCGCGGCGAACCGCGGCGATCGCCGCCTCGTCGGTCAGGTAGAAGCCGATCGCGCGAACAAAGCGGCCGGTGTCGTAATGTTGGGTAGGGAGGGTGGCGCCTACGTGAGGACACCCCACTCCCCCCCTCCGAACCGGACGTGCAGCTTTCACTGCATCCGGCTCTCCACATCATGTCCCTTGAGACGTGTATCTCCCAACGTCCCCCGATGCAGAGCCTGATGGCATGGAATGCAAAGCACCCGCACCGCCCGCGCCCGTTCGGCCAACAGCCTCATGAGCACCGGTTGCTGCCCCAAATTCCGCACATGGTTTCGATGGTGAAGGTGGAATGGGCCACCGGTATCTCCGCAAGCAGAGCAGACTTTGGCGAGCATACGATCCGTCAGGTTTGTCCTGCTGAACCGCAGCGCCTCCGTCCGGGCCACGACATCAACCTTGCTCCAAGAGCTTAGCCGGGTATCGAGGTCCGCCAGTCGCCAGACCACAACCTTCTTCGCATCCTGTCCGACGCCGACGCGCACTGAATACCGGCCCGGTCCCTCTCGCAACCGCCGAAGTGCCCGAACGAGTGAGCAGCGGTGCTTATTGGCGAGGGTCTTAAACAGACTGCCCCGCCAGAGGTGTTCAAGCTTATTCAATGCACGCTTCGCATCCACCGCCAAAGCATAATAATTGGCGAAGCCGCGAAGCTCGGCGTTGTAGGCCCTGACGATCTCGGCATCGTCCATGTGGAGCAGGCCCGGGCGATGTGATGCCCGTCCCAGGTCATACTGACCATAGCCGTGCCGCTGGCTAAATGCCTGAACCTTATCGCGCGGAACGAGTAACTGGATTTGATCCGTCAACGTCCTTTTTAGCGCGACCACCTTGCCCATCCTCTGTTTGACCAGATGATCCGACGAGGTTCGACTACGCACATCGTAGCCGAGGAAGCGTGCTCCATTTCGTGCCTCACGTATCCCGCTCTTGCTAGCCGAGACCCGAAGTTTCAGATGGTCGGCGAGGAAGACCTCGACCTTCCTCATCACCTCCAAGGCCTCGGCCCGGCTGCCTATGACTCCCATCAGGAAGTCGTCGGCATAGCGAACGTAGCGAAGACGCCTAAAAGACGGGTCGAACGGGTCCGTTGCCGGCAGCTTGCGCATCGCCGTTCCGGTTTCCTTGATCCGAACCGTCCATGGTTCGATTTCGTCAATCCTGCCCTCGACACGTAGTTGCCCTACGCGCTTACGGGCATATTCGATACGGCGGGCTAGATGACGATAGTCGGGATGTTTCCGACGTGCGTCACCCTTGTCGAAACTCGACACGAGACTGGCAATGAAATTATCCAGCTCATGCAGGTAGATGTTGGCGAGCAGAGGCGAAACGATGCCTCCCTGCGGCGTTCCACTGTATGTTTCGTTGAAACGCTGCTGCTCAAGATACCCAGCCTTCAACATCGAACCAATCAGCGCGATAAAGCGCCGATCATCAATCCGCTGTTCCAGCAGTTTCATCAGCACCTCGTGTGAGATGTTGTCGAAATATCCCTCAACATCGACTTCGACCAGCCACTTGACCCCCTTCCACGTCTTCCGAACGTGATCGAGTGCCGTGTGGCACGACCGGCCTCGCCGAAATCCATGAGAACGATCGGAGAAGACCGGTTCATAAATCTCATTGAGGATCATCCTCACCACTTCCTGAACCAGTCGGTCCAGTGCAGTTGGGATGCCGAGCGGCCGCGTTTTGCCGTTAGCCTTCGGGATGTAGACCCGCCTGACCGGCTTGGGACGATATGTCCCCGTCGCAAGTTGGCCGATCACCATGTCGATCTGCGATGAATCGAGATCGGTCACGGTGACGCGGTCGATACCGGGCGTCTCTGCGCCTCGGTTTTGTTGGATCCGTGCCAACGCTTCGTCCCACAAGGAGCGGGATAGAAGCAACCGAAACAGACCGTTCGTTCGTTTGCCGGTCGAGGCAATCGTTCCAAGAGACTCCAGTCTCGCCAAGGTGGTACTCGGTCGCATCAGCGTACCCCCACCGAGGATTTCGACTGAATTGAAGCTGCCGCACTTCCCCCGCTCGGTTTCGCTTTCGAGCAGGTCACCCCACTCTTATACGTCCGACCGTCTACCACCGAAGCGGAAGCTGTCTCGGGCATTACCCCGAGCATTTGGGTAATATTGCGGCTCCGTCGCCATACAGGCTCACGAATGAGCCAGCTATAGGCGATCCCGTAGTTACGCAGGAAAGGAGATAACTCAACGATCTTAGGTGGCCTTTTCATCTCTAATCCTCCGAAGGAGGTCACGCCGACAAGGTTGGCCGATCCTGCCGATGGCACGGGCATGATCGCTATCTCGAGCTCGAGCTGGTACGTCGAGCTCAACGTGTCGGTGCGAGGTCTCAGTCGCTTTCCTCGCCGCCAAGGGTTAGGCCGAGAGAGATTGGGCTTCACG
Organism: Sphingomonas sp. Sph1(2015); assembly: GCF_001970915.1. NCBI lineage: Bacteria > Pseudomonadati > Pseudomonadota > Alphaproteobacteria > Sphingomonadales > Sphingomonadaceae > Sphingomonas > Sphingomonas sp. Sph1(2015). The sequence goes on along the minus strand of NZ_MQUI01000005.1, from coordinate 120,430 downwards.
CAGTGTAGCGTTCACCATAATCGTCTTGCCTTGATCGTCCGCTTCACATGCGACTGTCCGCTTCAGACCTTTTCTGAGCATGCTATGGTCCCGTTCCCTTTTCGGAGTTTCAGCCCGAGGGCACCGGTAAGCTCAGTAGGCAGATGCCATTGCCAACAAGCATCACGTCATCAGACGCACTCCTTTCTCGCGCCACAACGGCGCACGCCACCCGCCCTCTTCCGGTCCACCATACTCGCGATCGACCTCGTAGAACGCCACAATGGAACGCATCGCATGTCTCCTGTCGTGAAGTCTGTCGGGCCAGTCAGACCTGGGCGCTCTCGGAGGAGGCGAAGACCGACCAGAGGTGAGCGTCGGCGTCGATGAGCGCATCAAAGGATTCGCTGCTGTTGCCGGCGTTGACGATCCATCCGGAGCCATAGGCTTCCATGAAACCGATGGCGTAGACCCGGCCCGGGGCGTCCGACGGTGGCACCGTTGCAAGGTCATGGCCCTCGGCAACCAGGCTCGGGACGTCGCGGCCGGTCACACGCCAGTTGTCGAACCGCGCGCCCTCATCGTCACTGGTCAGATAGTGGCTCGTCGCGATCGTCCAGGCGGCGTTGACGTGATCGAGGTCGTTGGCGAGGTCAGTGACGTCGCCGGTGCCGACGATCGCGGCAGCGCGTGTCGCGCGCCAGGCATCCAGCATGACCATGTTGGCATCGACGACGTCGTGCGACGCGCACACGCCGGCGCCGGCGGTGCGGTTGCTAAGCCGCATGTCTCGCCATTCCGATGGCGTCATCATACGTCCGAGCCGGTGGGCGAAGCTGCAGGCGAGCTGCTCGATGGCGACATGGCGCATCAGATCGTCGTAATCGTCGCCGGCATAGACTGAGTGAAGTTCACCCACGGTATCGCGCCGACAGAAGCTGAAGCGTGCGGCCTCGGGGATCTCTCGGCGGGTCGGATCCTCATAGTCGATCCAGACCTGTGCGAGCTCGCCGCATGCACCGCTGCAAGGACTGAAGCTGGGCGCGGTTTCATGCCGCCAGCTCTCATCTGTCCAACTCTGCGGGATCGGGACCATCGTTGCGATCGGGTAGTCGGGAAAGAAGCCCGCCCATCGTGGCGCAACCTCGGTGGTCGTCAGGGAGTGGATGAGCGACACCAGTCCGTTGACCTCGGGCGTGTGCCGGTACTGCTCGATCAGATCTGCATCGCCGTCGGCGCCGGCGATTAGCTCGGCAAGGACGTAGGGCCAGGTGGCCGGCGTCACGCGGACGTTGAGGAAGCCGTTCCAGTACGTGTCGTCGGTGAAGCCGGGAAAGGTCGGCCCTTCGCCGAAACTCCACGCGACGGCCCGCATCGAGGTGCCGACGGAGGGCCCCTCGTTTACGGCCTGGGCAGGTCGGTCGAGGTGGCTCACCGCGCGCGCGAAGGCTGTGCGATGCTGGAAGCGCCCGAGCGCGAGCAGCACATCCACATAGGCGAGGCGGCTTTCCTCGCTTGAGAACTCGTGGACCGTGGCGTCGCGTGCCGAGAGATACTCGCGCGCCAGGGTGACGGGATCCGTTCGGATCGTCTCGGCGAAGGTGGCGATATGGCGGATGCGCATGGGGATGAAGTCCTGTCCGGCCAATTCCGGTCTCCCTTCCCACTCCCCCTCCCCTCCAGCGCCTCGAGGATCGATCAGGTTACGCCTTGGCCTCGCCCGCGAGAATGGCGGCGCGCTCTTGCTCTTCGACGGCCGTGTCGAGGAGCAGCACCATGATCGAGGGCTTGATGTCCTCGGTCAGGGCGCGGGTGTCGACGATGTGACGGCCGCCCTTGGTGATGCAGAAGCTGTTGAACGTCGGCATCTGGCCGCCATTGGCATTCGGGATCGACGTGCCTCGATCATGAAACTGGATGTCGACGAAGCGGGCGGGGCCATCGCCATTAGGCATGAAGCAGAAGGTCGCCCGTCGCCCGTCGCTCGTCTTCACGGTGATGGTGAATGGACCGTCGGGCAGGTCGATCGCCTTATGAGGCACGTTGTTGAAGCCTGAGAAGCCAAGCGCCTTGGCGTCAGCCTCGGTCATCACGGGAAGGTCGCGAATATCAGCCATGGTCTTTCTCCTAGGTGTCAGTCGGGTCTCGAGCGCCGGCGGGATCAGCCGCGCGCGTCCATCAGGCGGGTCGCACCACCAAAGGCACGCAGCGCCGCGGCCATCTCGCGGCGGATGTTCGTCTTGTTGGAGACGGTGATCTCCGGGGTGAGCGGTTCGCCCGCCGAGGTGGCGTAGCCGTGGGCAAGCTCGCCACCTTCGACCTCGATCCGGATCAGATGGCCACGCCGCGGCGCCGGGCCGACATGCTTGGCGGTAAATTCGCCGAGCTTTCCCGTGAGGCCCTTGATCGCCTTGCCCCAACGGATGTGGCCAGCACCGACACTGGCGAGACCGTCATAGCCTCGGTCCAGCCAGCAACGCAGATGCGCGCGCTGCTGCAGAAGCGAATTTTGGGTGCGCTCCATGTTGGCGCACAGTGGCAATGCGCTGGCGAACGCGTCGACGATGCGGAGGTAATCGCCTTGTACGGCGATCAGCACGTCGTCGATCTCGACCCCGGCGAGGAGCCCGCGAAGTGCATCACCATGGTGAGGATCGGCGATGATCTCGTCGGCGCGGCTCGCGCCGATCGGCGTCGACGCCTCGTCCGGGCAATCTCGCGCGACGAACCCGGCATGGCGATCGATCGTCACAATCGTCATCGCATCGCTGCCGGCGTGCCTTCGGATCTCGTCCATCAGGTGCAGACCGGTCACCCGCATCAGGCCAGGTGTCACCTCCTCGATGGTCGCGTCGGAGACGATCAGCAGCCGGCGTGACCACCGCGTCGGGCGGGCATGATCGCTCGGCTTCGGCCAGCTGCTCGGCGCCGGCCGTGCGATCTGTGCCGGCACCGGAGCCTTGGGCTGATTGTCTCTGCGGAGTGCCGCAAGGTTGCTACGCCGCGCCGCATCGAAGAGGTCGGCCTGGTCGCCTCCACCATCGGTGAAGCCGCGATCATAGGCCTCGCGTTTCGCGGCCTGCCGTCCCGATCCGTCGGCGAAGAAGTGATGCTCCCAACCGGCGTGCGCTGCGGTCCAGCCACTGGCATAGGCGACAGCGATATCCCAGTCGTAGCCGTGGTCATCGCGCCCGCGTAAAATGGCCAGCTCGCGGTCGGCGATGGTGCCGTCGACCAGGTGCTGTTCCATCAGAGCGAAATTGCGTGCTTGGCGCTCGGCTTCGACTGCCGCGCTTATTGCATCGTTGAGCGGCTTCATGGCGGCGATGCGTTCACGTCCACGGGCCATGCGATCGTCGAGAGGCGCTGTCGCGGGGAGGTCCGGGAAGGCGCGCCAGATACGGGCAAGCTCCGAGGCATGTTCGATCGAGCGACCGCGCGTCAGCCAGCACTTGGCCTCAGTCGGATCAAACGTATCGCGCTCTACGGCCTCGGGCGGCCGCGTGTGCAGGGCAGAAAGGATCGACCCTGCCGGGACGGTCCCGGCAGGCTGTAGGGCCGACATAAGCATGGGGTTTGCCCTTTTCGGATCAGGCGAGCGGAGCCGGCATTGCCAGCCATTCGGGCTCGGTATGTGCGATCGGCTTGTCGAAACGCCCCGCCTCGTTCTCGCTGAACACGGTCGCCAGCGCGAGCCGACCAAAGCCAAGCTCGTTGTTCCAGAAGCTCAAGCCATGTTCGCGATCGGCGAGCGCCAGCACGAAGCCGTCCACGGCCTCGTCCGGACCGCTGATCTCGCGCGTGATGGCGCGATCGAGGATATCGCGAGTGTTGTGGTAGGCGATGCCCGACGCAGTGATGACGACGCAGCCGCCTCCGAACTCCCCGACACGGAGGCGATCCGAACCATGCGACCACTCGAACGCGCATGGCAGCGCCGACTTGCAGGCAGTGAAGATCAACCGCGCTACCGGTTCGATCTCGACCTGCTCGCCGCTGAAGGTCACCGCGCACCGGCCCTCCTTATCCGGCTCCTCGATGTCGATATCGCAGCCGAAGGTCGGGTGGTCGGGCTCGTCGAAGATCTCGAGAAAGCTGCCGAAGTCATGATCGCCCTTTGCGGGGAAGGCTGCGTGGAACGCGGTGCCAAGGGCATCGAACGAGAGCTTCAGGTCCTCGTCGGTGCTGTCACCTTCCAGGATATCGATGGCGCGCGTGGCGGCGCTGAGTACCGTCACGTCGCGCGGCGACATGAGGATGCAAAAGGCGGCTTTGGTGTAGCTGTTGGCCATGGGAGTTCTCCAGACGCGCCGGACGCGTGCCGGCGCGCCATGACGGCGGGGTGGATCGGATCAGGCGGCGGTGAGGCGCTGGCGAGCGGTTTCGGCCTGCTCCGGAAAGGCGGCAGCCAGATTGCCATGCAGGGTGGCGAAGTCGGCGATCGGGAAGGTCCCGTCGGGGTTGGGACGGGTCGTCAGCAGCGCCCCGATCACCAGCTCGGCATGCTGCGACCGCTCGATGGTGGCGATCTTGCCGGCATAGGCGACGGGCGCGGTGAAGCCGGCCTCGATCCATGACCCAAGACCGGGCTCGACGGCCTCGGCATAGGCGTCGACCGCCTCGCTCTCCTCATCGTCGACGCGCAGCGCGAGGGTACGATACAGGCCGAAGTCATGCCGATTGTTGTGGACGATCAGCTTGCACCCTTCGGGGGGCAAGCCATGGCGCGCGATGATCGCGAGCTTGTACGCCGTCACCTCGGCCAGATTGGCGGCCTCGAAGTCGATGGTCTGCCCGAGCTGGGCGCACTCTTCCTCGGCGGGCGCGCCGCCAATATCGATGATGTGGGACATGGGAGGTTCTCCGTCGATCGACCTTTGATCGACAAACCTCCCCCCCTCCCTCCTTTGGTCGAGGTCTATCCTCGGCCTCAGAAGGCGTCTTTGGGGTGCCTTGCCTCGATAAAGCGGCTCTGGATCTCCAGGCGCTCTCGGCCCACGGCCTCGCAACCTTCGATCAGCCGCGCCAAAGCATCGCTGACCCGGTCAAGGCTCGCCGCATAGTCCGCATCCAGCACGTCGGACTTGGCCGACTTTGCCGGTACGGTGGCCCGCGAGTCCCGGTGAGCTTGCTGAAGGTCGGGCACATGCGAGCTCTCGATCCTCTCGAACTCGACCGCCGCCTCCGCCAGCACCATGTCCTCAGGGATAGAACGGAATTGGGCCATCAGGCTGTTGAGGCGACCCTCGGCCGATTGCGCGAGCTCACTCATTTGCAGGGGGAGCGCGCGGGGGGTCTTGGTTTTGCTGGGCGGGATCTCCGTGCCGCTGGCCTTCCCACTACCACCGAATATGATGATGAAACCGCCGCCAATAACCATCAGCACACAAAGGATGTCGATCAGCGGCCCGCTTATCAGGTCCACCATGGCTTGCGTGATGGGCATCGATCCATCGGCCTCGGCCGCTCCGTCGGTGACCATCGAAACCATCCATGACGCGAATTTGATTAGGAACGCCATGGCAATGAGGGTGTAGCCAGCGTTGGGAGCGAAAACGACGTCGCCTCCAGCGTTCTTCTGCGGATCCATCTCTCGATCCTCCTTACAGGCTATCGTTGTGCCGGAACCGCCGTGCGGCGATCTGTGCAGGTCCATCCGCCTGCGCCAGCGTCTTCATCCGGTCCGTTTCGAGCGTCGCGCCAAGATCAGCCGGCAGATCGCCATAGTCGGCCGCCACGGCGATCGCCGAAGCTGCCGTCGGCAACTCACCATCATCCGTGCCCTGCCACGCGACGGTCTGCTTCTCTCCCGCCTTCGTGGGATGCGGCCGGGTGACCTGGACGAAGAACGTGGCGAGCGGTCGATCCCAACCGATATTGATCGTTTGTCCGGCGTGGCCGGGGAAGGTGTGACGGCTCATGGTCTTCGATCCTTCTTCAGGCGGCCAGCGTGATCCACTCAGCGTGCCACGGCCGTGGATGCGGAGCAAAGCGAAGCACGCCCGAGAGCGGGTCGCCTCCTTCGATCATCCGGTGTTCCAGCCAGTCGATGTAGAGGGCGCTATCAGCCAGATCGCGCGCGAGGAGATCATCGAGCATCGCCGACTGGCGGGCATCGTCCTCGGTCAAGAGGGACCAATCGAGGGCGTCGAGAAACAGCTCCCGGCGAGCCACGTATCGCGCCAGGCGTGCGGCGTCGGCCCGCGCGATCGCAAGCGCGTTGTTGATGTGCATCGCGGATCTCCCCTCACGCCGCGATCGGGATCGACAGGGAAGCGACCGGAGCAAACGCTTCGGGCAGGTCGCGCCGCAGGCGGTTGGCGAGCCGGCGCGGGCGCAGCAGCTCGGCCATCGGCGCGAACCGGTTAGGCATGGCCGTACCTTCGTTCACGGCTCGATACGATACCTCGCGACCTTCGTGTCGCCTGCCGATCGCGACTGTCACGGCGATCTTCTCGGCCGCCAAAAGAACCTGACCGGATTGGTCCCTGCCGCCTTGGATGGAGACCACCTCGAAGGTTCCGGCCACCAATCCCAAGGCCTCGGCCAGAGCCTTCATCGCGGCGGTCGCGTCCAAGTGAAAACGCTCCTTCGCCCCCGCGTCATATTCAACGCCGCGGATCGCCAGCGCCAGCAGCGTCGGAAAGCGGGTCAGATCTTCGAGCCGACGGTTGCAGGCCTGGCGCAGCACGGCCCGCGGCCGACGGTTCGTTGACACGACCGCCATATGGCGCGCGAGGAGGACCACGGCAGGGTCGCTATCCGGATCGACCCCGGCGTTGCGACAGTCCTCGACTGCCTTTTCGATCGCGCGCAGCGTCGTGGTTATGGTCGGCAGGCCGCTCGGGTTCAGCGCCTGTTGGTGGCGGAATGGCACATCGTAGATCATCGCCGCTTGCTCCGAAGAAGGAAGGACGCACGCAGAGTTTCGCGCACCCCCCTCACTCCCCCCTCTTCTCCGCGACCCATGGCATCGGGCTCGTATCGTCAGCCCCTCAGGGCTGGGCGCCTGGGCAGCCGTCGGGAAAGATGTTGCCGGATTTCGGAAACATCTTTCCGGCCGTCAGGCGGCGCGGCGCTCCTCGTCGTAGAGGTCTGCGGCCCATGTCTCGATCCACCCCGCGGTGATCTCGTCATGGGCGAGGTCGCCGGATTCGATCAGATCGCGGGCCTCGGCGCGAGCGCGGGCGATGGCGCGTTCCCACGGGTCAGCGCTTGGTATCGGCTCGGCGCTGGGCGGCATCGTCGGCGCGAAACACGGCTGTTCCTCAAGACGGGCGAGCTGCTTGGCCGTCCACTGCTCCATATGACCCGCCGCGAATACGTCGGTCTTCGATCTGGCCGTTCGCCGGGCCTCTTGGCGCGCTGCTGTGCCCCACGCTTGGGAATCGATCGACGCGACCCGGTGGGCGAACGGTAACAGCCACGGCAATGCCGAGCCCTTCACGCCAAAGAGATGCAGTCGGACGCCGATCGGTAGGACGCTGTCGAGATAGCGGACGACCGCGATCAGACCCTCAGCTCCGTGAATGTCCCGCCGGCACATGCTGCCGACGCCCACGACCGATCCGGGTAGCATCGAGAGGTGAAGGGCGTCGGCACAGCGGCCATAGTCCTCGGGTATCCGGCCTTGCAGGACCGGCATCAATCGCTCGATAATTCCCAAATCAGCGGCGCGCGCACGGCACTCGCGATTGGTGGCGATCGTGCGACTGATGCGGTCCAGAACCTCTTCGCGATCGCCGGCGATCTGAGCCTCACAGCAATAGTCGGCCACTGCAATGCGGCGGAATGGATAGCTGGCGGCCAGCGCCATGTAATCGGCGATCGACCATGGAAAGCCGCCATAACGGCTGGCCAGGACATAGCCGGCGCTATCGAGGTCGAGGCTGGCCAAGCCGACGGCGTTTCGGAGTTGGGCGTGGCGCCACCCTTCCCAGCTTCGCCAGCCCGCACGGTTGCGCCATTTGGACAGGCAGTTGGCCGATATGAGCATCGGTTGCTGCATCAGCTTGGCGCGGGCAAGGATCGGGCCGTTGTTCAGGTGGGGGAGCCCGACGACAACCTCGATACTCACGACAGGAGCTCGACGCCCAGTGCAGCGAAGGTGTTGACCGGACGCCCCGCCTCATAGCCCGCCGCATCGCACAGACCCTTGAACACCGGCCCGTCATACTGCGTGAAGCCGAGATGGTCGCAGCCGACGATCCTTTGGCCACAGACCCCGACTTTACCGGCCGGCACCCAATTGGCCCCATCGCCAAAGGCAGTGCGCACGCCGATCTCGCCGATTGCGGCCTTGATGATGTCGATCTTCCGCAGGACGTAGCTGTCGCTGGGGGTGATGATCTGACCAGTGAAGCTGCCGTACCGTTGCGGTCGCCAGTGCCGTGCGGTCTGGTGGGCGATCCCACGCTCGATGTCGAAATGCGGATCCTTCAACGCGGCAAATTCTGCCTCGAAGGCGAGGATCACCAGCGTCCAGTCGACGTCCTCTTCGTAGTAGATGCTGTCGAGGCGCAAAGCCTCGGGCATCGCGGCCTGGCGTTCGTCGGACAGCACGAAGCCGCCATGAGAGGGGGTCTTGACCCACCAGACACCGGGCAGGCGCTGGGTGGCCATGTCGGGCGTGTCCCAGAGGGTGTGCACTGGGGCGGGCGTCGAGGCGAAAGCGGGCATGATCGGCTCCTTGATCGATACCCTTCCCCGCCCCCTTCTCTCCCTTGGCCTTCAGCGCTCCTGGCGGTCGCGGGACCGGCTCTCGCACGAGAGGCGCTCGCCCCGGCGCCACTTGGCTGGATTGATGAAAGCCCCGGCGTGGGCACCGACCCGGCGAGCTTCGGCGAACTCATATGCAGCAACGTATCGCTGTGCGCGGGCCGGATCGTCCCTGAGGTAGCTGGTCGCCGGCACGGCAAGGCCTGCGGCGATCATGCTTTCGCCAAGGTCCTGCCCGTCGATTTCGATCGTGCCGATGGGGCGTCCATAACTCTGTTTGCTCGTGAGACGAATCGTGCTGCTCCCAGCCTTCAGCAGCTTTGACGCATAATCCTGCGCGGCCTTGCCGCACGGCCAGCAGCCGTCGGTATTCCGGCACATCTGGCGTTTTTCAAAGGCGTCAGCACCGTACAGGCGCACGTCGAACGAGACGGTATCGCCATCGATAGCACGCCCATCGGCGCGGATGACTGGTTGATCTTCCGCCTGCGAGGCAACGCCTCCGCAGGCGGCGAGGGCCAAGGCCAGTGCTACGGTCAGGCGCATGCGCGGTTGTCCTCAGGCGGATTGGTGGCCTCGACGATGAGCCACGGCTGAAGCGGGTCGCCGGTGGCAACGATCGCTGCATTGATCCCGTCGCGGCGCATCCAGCCAGCAACACGAATGGCGTTGGCATGACTGCACAATATACGGCGCAGCGGCGAGAGGGGGGTGTCGTCCGGCATGGTCAATTCCATCGTTCTGCTATCGGGCAAGTTTCGGTCTAGGCGAAGACCGTGCGGTGAACCTTGGTTTCCGGCACCACCGTCCATGCCAAGTCGCGGAAGCTGGTGATGCGGTAGCTGCCGCGGCCCTCAGAGTTCCGGAACGTGACGCGCTCGCCCTTCTTCACGACGATGAACTCGGTGCCGCTATGCCCATCGCCAAAGGAAATCGCGCGGGGAAACCGCAGCCGCATGCCGTCCTCGACCTTCCGGCCGTGCATGCGCAGCCGGATCAGGCAACGACGCCGCCAGTCGAGCGCATGCTCCTTGGCGGTCGGCGACAAGAGGCGGAGGATCCGGCCGGGGCAACCGGCCTCGCAAGGCCCCATGGATTCTTCCAGTCGGGTAGGATTGGTGCTGCTCATGGAGTCAGCCCTGATCCCCCCGCCGAACCGCACGTGCAGCTTTCACCGCATGCGGCTCTCCACTGTGACGAACCATCACTTTGCCGTAGATCGGGCAGGCGGCCTCTGTGAGTATCCCAGTGGCATTGCTCGCACAGGACCACCGTCCTGCGGGCGCGTGCCACCTTCATTCTCACGACAAAACCGCGGTGCGAAACATCGGCCATCCCCCGGATATGGTGCACGTGACACGGAACATCGGATCGACCGCAAGCCTCGCATTGCTTGGCATTCTGACGATCAACCCAGTCCGTACGTGAGTGGGTGAACACCTGCGTCCAAGGCTGGATATCAATCCTGGACGAGGTGGCCGGATCACGTTTCAGATGAGCCAGTTTCCAGACTTTGACCGATCGGGGCTGGCCATCGACGTCGTAGCCGATGGTGAATTCCTGCCCCGTCCTCATGCGGGCCACGACCGCTCGCACATTGGTTTTGTGCTTGCTGGCCAAGGTCTTGAACAAGCTCCACCGCTGGAGAAACTCAAGCCTGTTCAGCTTGAAGCTCACATCCTTGGCGAGAGCATAGTAGTTCGCAAAACCCCGCAATTCGGCGTTGTAAGCTAGGACGATCTCAACGTCGCTGCAGCTGAGCAGCAGGCTACGATGACGCGGCTTCAACACCGACAGATCACCATAACCTTTTGCAGAAGCGAACGCGTGGACCTTCTCCCAAGGGACATGCAGCTGCATCACTTCCGACGGCGGCCTACGAAGGAAGCTGACGGAACCTTGTCGGCTCCGGACAACCCGTTGGCGTGTCGTATATGTGCGGACCTCATATCCAAGGAAAGCGGCTCCATCGCTCGCCTTGCGGATACCGCTTTTCTCCTCGGACACCGTGAGCGCCAGCGCCTCGGTCAGGAATGCCCTGACTTCGGCGAACACGCTTCGTGCATCCTCCTTGCTACCGATAACCCCAATCATGAAGTCGTCCGCGTAGCGACAGTAACGAAGTCGGCGATAACCGGGGTCCATCGCGTCTCTCGACGGGATGGACCGCTTTTGCGGCAGTAAGGTTTGGATTTTGGCCAAGGAGGCCGCAACCTTCACCTCGTCGACATTGTCTTTGGCCCGCAGCATGGTGACGCGCTTCCGTTGTTTCTGGATGCGCCCAGCCAGTCGCCCATATTCCGGGTTCGTGGCACGGACCTTCCCCCTCTCGAAAGCCGCGATCCGTTCCGCCATGAACATATCGAGTTCATGGAGGTAGATGTTGGCCAAGATTGGAGAGACGATACCGCCCTGCGGAGTGCCGCTGTAGGTCCGGGTGTGAACCCGGTCTTCCATAACACCCGCCTTAAGCATGCTGCCGATCAAGCCGATGAATTTCTCGTCATCGATCCTTTTCCGCAACAGCCGCAGGAGGATGTCGTGGTCGATGTTCTCGAAGAACCCCGCGACATCCACATCTACGAGCCATTTCACCCCCGTCCATACGGCTTTGACGTGTTCAAGCGCCGTATGACACGACCGGCCCGGCCGGAATCCATGGGAGGCGTTCGAGAACACCGGTTCATAGATCCGTTCGAGCAGTTGCCGCGCCACTTCCTGAACGAGGCGGTCGTCGCGCGTGGGAATGCCCAGCGGACGCCGTTTGCCCTTGCCTTTCGGGATAAACACCCGACGCACTGGTTTGGGATCATAGGTCCCTGCCGTCACGCTGGCGATAATCGGGTCGAGGTCTTCCGGTCCGAAGTCCGCGAAGGTCTCGCCGTCAATACCCGGCGTCATCGCACCCTTGTTGGATCCGATCTTCTGGAGCCCCTCCTCCCAAAGGAGGCGAGACCCCATCAGACGATAGAGTCCATTCACCCTTTTGCCCGACGCAACGAGCGCCGGAATGGCCTCCAACCGGCCTTTCACAGTTTCTGGCAGCATCAGCACACCCCATGATCGGTGGTTGAAGAATCACAGCTGCCGCCCTTCCCCCGGTCTTCCCCGCTTTCGGCCCGATCGCTCGAGACCTTATACAGTTGCACCGCCGCCTCCGAAGAGGTCGATGTCCCGGGCATTACCCCGGGCATTTGAGTAATATGGCGGCTCCGTACCCATGCAGGCCGGCAGAAGCCGCCTGTTTAGGGCATCCCGTAGTTACGCTGAATGGAGATGCGGCGCGGTTAGGTGTCCCGTTCGTCCACTAAACCCCTCGACGAGAGGCGCACCGGATGGGCTGAGAAACAGGCGGCCAAGACATGAGACCGCTGTCATCATCCGGACCTGGCGTGACAGTCGCTTTCGCCAGTATCGCTATATAGATTGCTGCAGACTGGGATTTAAGCAGTGTAGCCTTCACCATACGCACCTTGCCCTGACCGTCATCGCCTCCATTTGCGACTAAGACGCATCTGGCCTTTTCCGAACATGCTATTGTTCCCCGTCCCTTTCGGGATTTCAGACCTTGTGAGGCCCGAGGTTAGTCCGGCGAGCAGAGGCATTCTCAACTTACCTCATCATCACTGATACTCCATTTCAGCGCCGCAACGGCGCACTGTCCTTGTAGCCAAAGACGTAGCCGTCCTTGGCTCCGGGGTTCCATTTCACGAGGCAAACCAGCGCGATGACATATTGCACCTCGCCGTCCTGAATGACCTCAGCCGCGGCATACCAGACGCGGTTTCCGACGAACGCGCTGTCGATAACGCGCATGCCGCGCGTGCCGCCACCATCGAGCGTGCGGCTGTAGGTAAATTGCGCGTCGAGATACGCCTTGGGGGTGGCGTGGCCGCCCATGCCGGCGCTGGTCATAGAAAGCCAACCCATGTCGTGTTCTCCGGTGATGGGGGGTCATGCGGCGAGCCGCGTATCGGCAGTGTCTGCGGCCTCGGTCGAGAAGCTGCGGAGGTAGGAGAAGGCCTGTTCGGCCTTCGACGCGGCGAGAAAGATCGCGGTCTTGTCCGCCTTGAGCACTCGCAGCCAACCTGCTAAATAGTTAGCATGGCTGTCATGTAACTCTGTCGGCAGGCCAAGGTCTCCGCAAATCATGGCTGAACCTAATTCGGCAACCAGCTCTTCCATAGCGTAAGCCCTGTCGCCGAACTTCTTGCCGAACGTGCGGTCGAGACGTGTCCTATGCCCGGTCCAGTGGCAGCTTTCGTGCGCTAACGTCGACGCATAAGCGTCGGCAGACTTGAAAGTGCCGGGGCGAGGCATCTGGATGTAGTCGAAAGTCAGATCGAAGAAGGCGGCACCGCCACCATGACGGACCTTGGAGGGGATCGCGGTGAAGAATGCGTCGATGCGGTCCTGCCGGTCGGACAGAAGCAATGGCGTCGGCGCGACGGCCTGCGGATAGTAGTAATCCGGCAAGCCGGCGATCTCGTCGGCGTTGAACACCTCGTAGGAGCGCAGGAAGCGGATCATGCGGTCCGCGGACATACCGAGGAGGGTGGGAACGCCGGCTTTGCGGAAGGTCGAGGCGTAGACCGAGTATGACGGGGTCGCGTTGGGGCGCACCTCTCCGCCGAGTTCACGCGCCTGGCGTGCGGTCATCCAGTAGCGGCTGCGAAAGCCGTGCATGTCGCCGACTGCCCAAAGCCAGAGGGCATTGATCCCGGTATATTCGATGCCTTCATGGCGAAGTGGGCGACCGCCCTCGCCGATAAGCGACCACGGGCGCTGCCAAGGGGCTGTGCCGGCTTCCAGCCTGGCGATGATGGTGGCGGTGATGTCGGCCGCGATGTCGCGGGTTGCAGCGGGCATGGCGCTGTCCTTTTGGGCAAGGTGAAAAGACACTGCCGGCGCCGCAGTGTATGCGGGCCGGCAGTGAGGTTGCTCAGAAGGGAGGCGGTGCCGCCCTATTCGGCCGCGACCAGTTCGACCGGCACCCCATCGTCGTTGTCGTGCCCTGCTTCGGCGTCGACCTCAGTGTCCTGCCGGGGATCAGCGCTGCCGTCGTCTTCCGGTCCATCGCCGATCAGCGAGGCCAGATCGTCGGCGCCGGCGTCGCCCGCCCCGGCCCCCGCGTCGCCATCACCCTCGTCGATCAGGTCTGCAAGATCGCCCTGCTCGTCGTCGATGGCCTCGGCCGTGGTCGCCACATCGTTGAACCGCATCGCGCTCGGCAGCCACTGGAGCGCCGCCTCCTTGATCGCAGGCTCGACGATCGCCTCGCCAGCGAAGAGCTTCTGGCAGGAGGCCGAGACCTCGGGCTTCTTCTCCGTCGCGTGCCGGCTCGAGAGCGCGGGACCGCCGACCTCGTGGAGGAGCGAGATCAGCGACCCCTTGGACACGCGATCGAAGAAGTTCTCCGAGGTCGGGCGCCACCAGCTGGCCACGTCGACCTCGAGGATGGTGGCGAGCCGGTTCTGGAGCGGGTTTTGAGTGTGGGAGCTGTAATTCTCCTTGGCCTCCAGCGACGTCGCCACGATCCATGCGAGCCAGGCGGACTTCGCCTCGTCGCCCAGCGCGCGGAACGCCTCGAAGCGCTCGACCTTGCCGCCGGGCACTCCCCAGCTCGTATCAAGTCCGTCGTGCACCTCGGCGAGATAGTCGCGTGCACGAGAGGCCGGCACATTGTTGGACATCACCGGATCCTGTGGCCGGGAGGCCGAGATCGTGGTGCCATCGCCCGATCCGCCCATGGTCCGGCCGTCGACCATCGCGAACAGCATATAGTCGAGCGCGAGACCCGGATTGGCGATCAGTGCGGCACCGAGCACGTCCCGGCGCTGTACCGCGAGCTGGTCGAGCAGGACCTGGCTGAGCGCCTTGCCGCCCGGCGCCGCGGTGTCGGGATCGATCTCCTTCGGGGTGCTGCCCGTCGACGTCGTAGTCGTCCCCTCCTCGATCCGGAACGTGGGCGCCTTGATGACGGGATCGGACACCGCCTCCGCATCGATCTCACCCTCATCGTCGGCGTGCCCGCCCTCGGCATCGCCATCGACGGGGTCGGGCTCGACGACCGTCACCGTGATCGGCGTCTCGCTGTAGTAGCTCTCGTTGAGGAGCATGGTGCCGTTCTGTGCGAGCGTCAGGAACGCGCCGACGCGCGAGGCCAATTCGGGCGGCATGAAGACCGGCCGGTTGTCGAGCGCCTCGAGTTCGGCCGCCAAGGCATCGAGCTCGGTTTCCATCACGGCGAAGGCGTCTTCGGCGAGGTCCTCGTCCTGCATGGCATCATGCAGTTCGCCCATGCGCTGCTCGATCTGCTCGGCGCGCTCCGCCTCGGCCAGCGTCATCGGCTGCTCGGGCAGGGTGATCTTGTAGAGGTTGCGCGTCGCGTCCCAGATGCTGTGCGACGCGACCGGACGGATCCAGGCGAGGCCACGTTCGGCACCGATCCGGGTCGCCTCGGCTTCCATGATCGCAGCCGCGAGGCCGCGCGCGATCTCGGGGTGGCGCCACTTCTCGCGGGCATCGCTGAACAGGTCGCGCTCGATGACGCCGCCCGCAGCCTCATAGGCTTCGGCGCCGACCAGCAGCGCGACCGGGTCGTCGGCGCGCATCATGTCGTTGGCGATGATGCGACGGATCGAGTCAGCGTTGTAGTGGCTCATCGAACCATAGGTGGTCCAGGTGCTCAGCTGCGCTTCGTGGCTGGCCGTCGACGCATAGGCCTTGGCCATGTCGAGGGTGATCCGGTTCTCGGCGAGCGCGGTGAAGATCGGCTCGGCGAGGTCCGCCAGGCGCAGACGGCCGTCAATGAAGCGCCGGGTCACGCCGAACCGCTTGGCGACCGCATCGATGTCGGTGCTGCCGGCCAGGAAGTGCTGGAAGGCGCGGCATTCCTCGGTCGGGCTGAGCTTCAGGTGGTGGAAGCTGACGGCGAGCGAGGTTTCGGTCAGCTCGGCATCATTGCCCTTCAGCACCCGCACCGGCACGTCGTACTGGTCGGGATCGATGACGCCGCGCTCGACCAGCAGGTTGAGCGCGCGCAGGCGCCGACCGCCATCGAACACCTCGAACATGCCACGCGAGCGCGCAACCGGCGTGACCAGGAGGTTCTGCAATACGCCGCGTGCTTCGAGGTCGGCCGCGAACGGCTCGATCATTAAGGCCGCGTCAGGGGCGGTGCGGACGTTGCTGGCGGACAGGCGGAGTTTCGAAAGCTTGACGGACTGGTTCATGGGAAATCACCCTTCGTATCTGAGCATCCGACCTATTTCTCGGACACCCATCCCCTTCCCCCTTCTCTCCCTGTCGTTCTGATTGTCCCGGTGAGATCCGTTCGCTCAGGCATTCCAGTATCGCGCGGGCCGCACGATCGGGTTATCTAGTCCCCGCCGGCGATTGGCGGGCTCTCGATGAGCGGACATTTTCATGACGACCGAAACCAACACCGTTGAACTGGCAACCGAGCTGACCATCGCGTGGTTGAGCAATCCCAATACGCGCACGTCGTCGGATGACGTTCCGACGTTCCTGAAGTCGATGCACGATGCCGTTGCTGCCTTGGGCAGCGCTGCTGAGGCAGCGCCGACGGACGCCGAAACGGCGGAATTTACGCCGGCTGTGTCGGTCCGAAAATCGCTTGCTAGCAAGGACCACATCATCAGCATGATCGACGGCAAGCCGTACAAGACCCTGCGCCGTCACCTCTCGACCAACGGCCTTACGCCGGAGGAGTACCGTGCCCGCTACAATCTGAAGGCGGACTACCCGATGGTAGCAGAGACCTACAGCGAGAACCGCCGCGCGATGGCGAAGAAGATCGGCCTCGGCCGCAAGCCGAAGGCGGCAGTGCAAGGAGCGCCCGCGAGCGAGGAGGCACCAGCGTCCGCCGCTCAGACGCCGGCCAAGCGGGGCAAGAAGCTCTCGATCGCGACCGCTTGAATGTAGGATTGACGCCCGCTTTCACCTCAAGGGAGAGCGGGCGTCATGCCCTCAGGCTGCCTTGAGCACCCGAGCCAGGATGGTTTCGGCATCGGTTGCCGGCACGAAGACCCGGGTCTTGTAGGCGATGATCTCCGTGAAGCAGCCCAGCGACTTCAGCCAGGAGAGCTGCGCCGCTGGCGCATCGACGATCTCGACGCGCGGGTTGCCGTTCACGATCGCGCGGCGGATCGTCATCGGGAACGGACGCACCACGTCGACGGCGCGGCCGGACAGGACGGAACTGGCAATGGCATCGACCGGCAGGTCGTCGGTCTTCGCGATCCCCAGCTTGGTGTAGAGCTGGACGACATGCTTGTCGAAGACCAGTCGCCCGAGCCACGAATTGCCGTGGGCGTCGGCGATCCGGTTGACGGCCAGATGATCTGACGGAAGCGCCGACCAGATCGGCAGCAGCAGGCCGGTCGCCAGGCGGATGGTCTCGGTATCGAGCTGCCCGGCCGCCTCCGTGACCTCCTCGGACCATTTGGCGGCGAAGGTCGCCTCGTCCACGACGTCCCATGCGCTCTCGAGCAGGTCCACCTCTCGGAGGTACTCACGCCGACACGGCCGTTGCAGCTCGATGCGGGCAATCGGCTGCCCCTCGTCGTCCATCCATGACCGCGCCCGGGTGCGCAGTGCCACCCTGCCGGAGCGCGCGTTGACCACGAAAGCGACGTCGTCGTGCCATTTCGCCACCTCGAGGATGCGCTCGAGCGAGATGGGATTGCGACGCCGGGAGATCTCGATCGTGAGGAGATGTGAAGTCGCGCCCGACAGCGGGTCGGTGCGCAGCAAGGTGTCGTCGATGACGGTCGCGGTGTCGGCGGTGATCGTCTCGACCCCGACGTCGAGCGTCCCGGCCTCGCGTGCCGCGGCGACGCGCGTCTCGACCAGCGCGAGGAACTCATCGAAAATTAGGTTTTGGATGCCGATCGGCAGCGCGAGCAGCCGGTTGAGCCAGCGCTGGATCGGCGGCAGGTCCTCCTTCAGGACGCCGTCGTTGTCGTGCAATTCCAGCCCGGTGCGTGAGCAAAAGTCGTCCATCGTCGTGCTGGTGAGCTTGCCGGCATCGAGCAGCGCGAACCACGTCAGGAGAGCATCCTTGGCGTATTCGCTTTCGAGGTTATCGGCAGGGTCGAACAAATTCTGACCGCCGGTCTGGCGCTGACCGCGCGTGAGCGCGCCCAGGCTGTCGAGGCGCCGCGCGATCGTCGAGGTGAAGCGCAGCTCGCCCTTACAGTCGGTGGTCACCGGCCGAAACAGCGGCGTCGAAGCCTGATGCGTGCGGTGGGTGCGCCCCAGCCCCTGGATCGCGCGATCGGCGCGCCAGCCCGGTTCGAGCAGGAAATGCGCGCGCTGCTGCTGGTTCTTGGCATCGAGGCTCGCATGGTACGAGCGGCCGGTGCCACCTGCGTCGGAGAACACCAGGACGCGCTTGGTGCCGGCCATGAACGCCGCGGCCTCGACCTGGCTCGATCGCCCCGACCGGGTCTCGAGCTTCTGCCGCCCGTCCGACGTTGGCACGAGACGGCGCGAGCGCCCAGTCACCTCGGCGACCATGTCGGTGCCGAAGTGCTCGATCAGCGCATCGAGCGCCGATTTGACGGGCGGCAGCGCGCAGATGTGTTCGAGCAGCTGGTCGCGCGCGGCGATGGCATCGGGGTTGTGCACCGGATTGCCGTCGATGTCGCTCATCGGCGCCGAACGCGCGGTGCCGGTGTCGTCGGTGTAGGTCTGCATCTGTCGGGTCGGGAAGGCGCGCATCAAATAGTCGGCGATATACTCGGTCGGTGAGAGGTCCACGACCGGGTCCGCGCGCTCTTCGGCCGACATCTGCGACAGGCGCCGATCGAGGATCGCCTCCGCGGTCGTCACCAACTGCAGGACCACCGATTGTTCGGCCTTGAGGTGCTGTTCGACCGCGGCGATCACGGTCGGCAGCTTCATCGAAAGCAGGACCTGCCCGAAGAAGCGCTGCTTGGTCGATTCCAGACGGGACCGTGCCGATGCCTTGGCACCGCTGTTCAGCGTCGCATTCTCCAGCCCGTCGACAACGCCGGTCATCTCCAACGCCGCCTCCATGTTCTGGAGGATGACGCCCCAGGCGTTGGCATAGGTGTCATAGATCTCGATCTGGCCCGGCGTCAGCTCGTGGCGCAGCACGTCGTATTCGACGCCGGCGAAGCTGAGCGCGCGCGAGGTGTAGAGCCCGAGCGCCTTGAGGTCGCGGGCGACCAGCTCCATCGCGGCAATGCCGCCCTTGCGGATCTCGGCGATGAACGCTTCGCGATCGGCAAAGGCGGTTTCCGGCCCCCAAAGGCCAAGGCGGACCGCATAGGCGAGATTATTGACGTCGGAAGCCCCGGTCGCCGACGCGTAGAGGACGCGAGCACCAGGCAGATTGTTCTGGAGCAGGACGCCGCAGACACCCTGTTGGGAGCCTTCCTTCTTGCCCATCGCACCTTCACCGCCGGCGACGCCGCCCATCTCGTGCGCCTCATCGAAAGCGATGACGCCATCAAAGTCGGCACCGGCCCAATCGAGGATCTGCTTCAGACGGCTGCTATCCGAACGCATCGAGCGCAGCGTGGGATAGGTCACGAACAGCACGCCCTCCGCGAGGCGGATCGGCTCATCGATCTTCCAGTTCGACACCGGCTGCACGTCACCGGACATGCCCCCCAGCGCGGTCCAGTCGCGCCGCGCGTCTTCGAGCAGCGGTTCGTTTTTCGACACCCAGATGTGGCGACGTCGGCCTTGCAGCCAATTGTCGAGGATACAGGCCGCGACCTGGCGTCCCTTGCCGGCACCGGTGCCATCGCCGAGGAAGAAGCCCTTGCGGTAGCTGCGCCCTGCTTCGTCGAAGGTAAGGCCGACGCCATTTTCTGCCGGCTTGAAGGTGCCGGGCAGCATCTGGCTCCAGGCGTGGCCAGCGTAGACCACCGTCTCGAGCTGCGACGACGACAGCATGCGCTCGGTCACCGTTCGCTCGGGCAGGTGCGCGACATGGGTAGGGATCGGCGCGGGGATCGAGCCCATCGCCACGGACTCGACCAGTGCTGTTGGATGCTCGCCCGCGATGTCGAAGACGATGCGGCTCGGCCGATACGGCAGATAGCAGCCAACCTGATCGGCGAGGGGTGCCGGCGTCGGCAGTGTCCGGTAGCCGACCGCCACCACGTCATTGCGCACCGGCGCGTGATAGGTGCGTGCGACCGTCGCTTTGGCCTGGCGCGCCGCGCCGAACAGGCTGGGCTTGGTCGCCGGCAGGACGGCTATCGTGGTTTCACCCACCAATGCGGCGCGCGGCGGGATCGTGACGGCGTCCAGAAACTCAGCGACCGAGGCGCGCTGGATAACGGTGTGAGAGGTACTGCCCGCCACCTTGTCGATGACGTAAAGCCGCACCGCGATATCGGTCCCGTGCTTGCGGTAGCAATGCTCGAGCCTGAGCGAGGTGCGCACCGTGCAGCCGGTCAGTACCGCCTCATATGCTGCCTTCAGCCGGGCGCTCGGCGCGAACCAGTCGGGCATGATCGCCACCACTCTTCCGCCCTTGGCCACCCGTCGGATCGCCGCCTGGAGGTGCCTGAGTGCAGCAAGGTCATCCTCGCCGCGCCCGACGCTGCGCGAAAACGGCGGGTTCATCAGAACCACCGTCGGCCGCGGCAGCCGCGCATGAAGGCTCACCAAAGCGGCACCGTCATGTCCGGTGACGATCGCGTCCGGGAAGATGCCGGCGAGACGCTCGCGCCGCTTGGCGTCGATCTCGTTCAGCTGCAGGCTCGCGCAAGGCGGCGCCTGGACGATCAGCAGGCCGTTGCCGGCGCTCGGCTCGAGAACGATGTCGTCCGCCCCGATCGCCGCCATCAGCACCGCGATCGCGGCAATATCGACCGGTGTCGAGAATTGCTGGAGGTTGATCTGCTCCTCGCTGCGCACCGTCTGTGTTGGCAGCAGCTGCATGATCGCAGAGGCGGCGGAGACGTCAGCCAGGCTGGTGATATTGTACGGCCGGGAGGTCAGGTGCAGGGAGACGGCGTGCTCGAGCATCTCGAAGCTGGCGCGCTGCGTCCAACGGCCATCGGCATCCGAGCCACCGAATGCCGTGGTCATCGCTTCGTTGAGGTTACGGCGCGCGATCGGCGTACCGGCCGCCAGTAGTGCGGCGATCGACACTGCGGCGCTATGGTCGGTAACGGGCGGAAGGTCGAGCAGATCGAGCATGGCAGGTTCCCCTTGGGCTTCGCTGCCAATCCGACAGCTCACCGCCTCCCTCCCCCTCCCCTCTCTTTCGCCTCGAGAACCTCGGCCCAATCCTTGAACGGCGCTGGCGGATAGTCCGGCACGATGCTCAGTGCATCCGAAGCGTAGTGCTCAATGCTGCGCGCCACGGCGCGCCGCCCGGAAAGATCGCGGTCGGCCGCAAGGACCAGCTTCGTCACAGAAGATGGGATCGTCAGAAGGTCGAGTCGGCGAGATCCGAACGAGGACCAGCACGGCAGACCTCGGATTTTCGACCAGGCACGTGCACTCTCGAAGCCTTCGGCGAGCCCCAGCGTGGGACCAAGGTCTCCGCCCCGCCATGCGCCGGTTCCGAGGAGTCCAAGGGTTGCCTTGCCGGTATAGCCATCGCCAGTACCGGTCAGAAAAATGCGCTGGAACGCGACCAGGCGCAGACCTTCCCGGACACCGACCAGCAGCGCTGGCTTGAATTTGGTCGTTGGCTTTGGCCCATGCGGACAGCGGGGATGGAAGCGGACGTCGTTCGGCGCCGGCAGCAGATGGCGTGACGCGAGGTAGCGCTCTGCCAGCGTACCCGAAATTCCGATTGCCTCATTCCATAGACGATCGATGTTGGCGGTGCCGGTCGCTCGGACCGGGGCTGGTGGCTCATAGCGCCGTCCAAGGGGAATGCGGTCGAGCTCGCGCAAGATATCGCCCGCATCGCAGCCGGCAAAGCACGTGACCAAGAGCCCGCGGTCACCTTGCCGGATCGAAAGGCTGGGTGTTTTGTCGGCATGGGCAGGGCAGCGGCACATCGCTTTGTATCCGAGCCACGTGCCGCCAAGGGCGCCGACGAGATCGACCATATGCTGGGAAGGTCGGTTGGCGGTGATGCCCACGACAGCGCTCCTCAGCGTTCGTCGCCGGCAACGCCGACGATCGTGTAAGCCGCGGTCTCACCGTCGAAATAGGCCTCGATGGCGCCGTCATCGTTGTCAGCGTACAAGGCAGGCGGAGTGCGCGTTCGGTCGCGGACATAGGCCGCGAGCGCCCGGCGTGCTGTCGCCTCATCGGGATGAACGTCGGCGATGGGCTCCTGCCCCGCCTCCTGGATTAGAAGAAGAACGCGTTGCATAGCGTTGGCCTCGGTGATCGGGTGACCGTCGTCGGTCGCCCTTGTGACGAAGGGTTCGAGCCGCTTTCACGACCCCTCTCTCACTCCCCCCCTCTCCTCTGATCCGGCCGAGGCGCCGGCTAACTCGATTGCGTTTACCACCTGATAAAGCAGGCTTGTTACAGTGGATCGGAACAAGATCCGTTACGCGCTGGTTTGTGGGCAGCGCTCCTTAATTTGAGGTGACGATGAACCAGTTTTCGCAAGTCGAAATTGCCAACTGGATCGCCATCTATTTGGCCGCCGCCATGTGCTGCTCGATCGCGATGTTCCTGTCGGTAGGTGCCACGCTGCATGGCCTGTGGCGGGACAAAGCCTGGCAAGACGTGCGCAGTGTCCGAGGCGCTGCACTATTCCTTCCGAAGGCATGGTGGAGATGGCAGAAGCTTTATCTGCTCTCCACGCCTGTGACTTTAGGAATCGTCAGCTACTTCGCTGCCACGATGTCTTGGTCCTAAGCGTCAGATATCGAGCGTGCGCATGATCTTGCGTGTGGCGATGCCCTGCTCGATCTCCGACGGGTCGATCGTCACAAGGTCGCCTAACATCTTCATGCGTGGGTGAGTGACCGCCTTGGCCGCCTCGTAATCGGCGCTGTCGAAGCCCATCGCCTCCACCACCAGCGTTTTCATCTCCCCGGTCACCCGCGACCTTGCCTCCAGCACGAAGTCAGGTCGGCAGGGACCCTGGGCGGTCATGCTGTCGAACAGTGGCTTGCCGATGGCGAGATCAACCCCTTGGACATCAAGGGCGCGCTGCCCCGCAAGAATGGCGTTCAGTGTCTTGCGTTCGAAGTCGGACTCGACCGGCACGAACAACCGGCCGTTGTGGATCGGCTGCGCATACGCCCTGAGTGGGGCGTAGCCTCTCGCCTCGGGATACTCACCGGCGACAACGAGTACGATGTACGGCCCACTGATGTGGTTGCCTCGGATTGACGGTGACTGGACGCGGGTCGCGATCCGCACGGGATCACCGTTCGGCACGTGGATCTCGTTGCCCCTGATCGCCTGCGCGTAGAGCGCAACGAAGCCCTGAGGCGCGTGCGCCCTCGGCCATTTGGCCGCGAGTGCCCGGAGCGTGCCATAGACGGCATTGCTTTCCAGCGGTCGCGCATGGGTCCAGAACGCGCGGGCGAGCTCGACGCCCGGTGCGATCTCGATCTTGCCTGCGGCTCGACTGAGCGCGGCGAACTCCTCCTTGATCGACCAGTCGTAGCCGAGGCTGAGCGGCGCGATCCTGTTACAGCCGGCGTTGTCGAGGAGGCGCCATAACAGGCGTGCAAGGCGCGGCGTCGAGGCGTTTCGGGTGCGATCGTCCAGGGTGTCATCGTCCGGACGCTGCGACAGTTTCTCCGGCGCGGGCCTCAGAACTTCGAAGAAGCCGGACGGCGGGTCGGTCGGCGTATTGTGAGAGCGGACCTCGGTGATGCGATTGGTGGCCTGGTCGCGGAAGAACGGGCATTCGGCCCGATGCTCCGGCCGTTTCGTGCTGGTCAGGCGCCGCAGATAGTAGGTTTCGGCCTCCGACAGATACGCCGGCGTCAGGATCGGCGGTGCTTTGTCGTGGCCAAGGCAGTCGCAGGCGATCCAGCGCTGACCGATCCGCGCGTTCTGGACCAGCGTCACACCGGCCTGTTCGTCGTGGAAGGAGCCTTCCCCGACATACCAGCGCACCAGAGCCTCGCGTAGCGGAGCCGGCAGAGGGATACGGTCCCGGCTGTTTCCATCTGTGTCGCGGTGGATCAACCACATGTCCGACTGACCTCAAGGAGGTGATCCCGGCAGTTTCGGCAGGTTCCCTCACCTTGACAAGCGTAAATTGGTTGATCTCAACTCTTGGAAGACACGCCGTTTAGGGGTTTTCCGTGCGAAATTCAGTCTCCACCATCGCATTCTGCGCGAGCGTTATCCTCGCGTCGCAAGCCGTCGCCGCTCCGAAGCGCGGGCCGGTGCGCAAGGTGCAACTCATCTCTATGACGGGGCCTGCGCCGCTCGAAGGGGACGCTGCTGTCTCCGATCGTGGCGAGACAGCTGAGCTTGGTGAGGCCCCACCGCTGCCGGAGGCGTTCCAGGTCCACGATCTCAGCCGACGCTACGTGCAGTTTCGTATGCAGCAGGAGATGGCTGCGACAGCACAAATGCAGGGGCCGTCAGTCGGGCCGGCAACACCACCAGCTCCGGTTGCGGCCGTTTCGTCGATCGCCGTGCCAGGCTGGTTACGTGGCGCAACCGCTCCCTTCCAATCGGTATCGTTCAAGCCTGGGTGCGCTCCCCTCACCTACAGACCAGCGGGCTTCCTCACCCGCGGCGCAGAGGCCCGTCGGGCCGCGTTCTATGGGATGATGAGCGCGATCGCGTGCGAGCAGGGCATTCCGCCCGGGCTCTTCGACGCGATGATCATTCGGGAAAGCGGCTATAATCCGGTCGCGGTCTCGTCGGCCAATGCTTACGGGCTCGTGCAACTGATGCCGGGCACCGCCTTCGGATTGGGCGTCGATCGCTACGATCCGCTGCAGAACATGCGGGGTGGCGCCCGTTATCTGCGCCAGCAGCTCGATCGCTTCGGGCAGGTACACCTTGCCCTTGCAGCCTATAACGCCGGTCCGGGGCGGGTTCGCGGTGGGTTGGTGCCGCGGATCACCGAGACACAGGCTTACGTCAGCAACATCATCGCCAACTGGTCACGTCTTACCTCTCCACCGGGATCAACATCGACCGTCTCGACGCTGCCTCAAGGGTATAGAAGCGTCGCCTTCACCCAGTTCTGAGTCTGCCATAGCCGCAGCCTGGACGGCCTGATTCGACAGGCCAACAGAATCCGCATGCTCCACTCGGGAGCATTGTGGCGGCGATAGCCGACACTCCTGGAAGTCGATCTTGAAATGCCGGCTCGGTTGGTCGTCGGAGGGTTATGCCGGACTGTTCTTCGACAGAGCGTTGGCCGCCTAGGCCAACTCCTTTTGGGCAATATCAAATGAATCCATTAGCGGTTTCGAACCAATGTGAGCCTCACGCTCAGCACGATCGATACCGGCTCCCAAACGAGCCATCATGCGGCCAAGCGGCCCGCTGAGCGTCGCCTCCGCAAATTCCTTGCATGAGAGCGTCGCTAGCATGGCCTTGGTCTTCTCGACTTGCTCCGCCTGTTGGTCCTCGGCGTCGACCGGGACAGGAGCGGGACGCATCCAGCGCGGCAGAAGCGCGAGCACGTGCGAGGGTAGCTGCGCCCGATAGGCGTTCGATGTCTGCGCATAGCGCGGCCCCGCGCCCTCTCCCGGGACGCGCTTGAAACGGCGTTGGCGCACGATGAAACCAGCGCTCTCCAGAGCGGAGAGGGCGCGCGTGATGGTAGCTCGCCCATAGTTTGTTCGATCGGCGAGATACTCGTAGGTCGGGAACACCCGTCCCTTGTTCAGCCGAGCGAGAGTTAGGAGCTCTTCGAACACGCGCACGCTGCTGGCCTGTAACGATGCAATCGCGCGCTCGGCGACGCTTAGCTTGCGCTCGCCAAGCCGGGCAATGCGCCGGAGGCTTCGCCCTGCATCAAGGGCTTTGCGGGCGGCGTTGAGCAGCCGGTTCGTCTCGCCCTGCCCTGGGATCGCCCAGAAGCTATCCTCGAACGTGCCAGCTTCCATACTGCCACGCAGCACAGGGACGCCGGTGCGATGCACGGCGCCCGACCGTGCCGGCTTCGACCGCACGGGTATGCCGGAGAGCATGCTGGTAAGCGCTCCTCCGAGGGTAATAGCGTCCATTGCCTTCCTCCATGGTGGAGGCCGGACCAGGCAAAGCGATAGCGTGGCGCGAAGCGCGCTCCCTTGAACCGAGGCTCTGAAGCCGCTATGTCAGCAGGATGGTAGGGTCCTGTTTCACGCTTGCCGGCGTGGACATAGAAACTCGAGGGTGCCCGGCTTCGGCCGGGCATTTCCTTATGTGGTCACAGCCGTTTCCCATTTGACCACCCGCGTCAGGCGAGCGGCCTCGCAGCCAATGTGACCGAGAATCCCCCTCGATGAAACATTAACAATTCGTGCTTTCAACTACACTGCGCGGAAAATCCTCGTGCTTTCGACGACACTCGTCACTTTACTCTTCGTGCTTTCGACTACACTCGGCCGAGATCTTCGTGCTTTCAACTACACTTCGGAGGGTCGCATGGGCCGTAAAGTGCTGCGCCCCTAATCCGCCGGCGCCGTTTCGCTCGTGTGATTCGCTTGGGCATGCGGGACGATGCTGACGATCTCAGCATCGACTTTCCTCGACGGTATACCAGAGGTGGCCAATGGTTTCTGAAGCGACAGCGTAAAGCCCGGAATGGAATCGCTCTCGATGATGTTCTTCAGGACACCTTTGAATTGCCGTGCCGAGCTCTGGTAGCCCAATTGTAGACGAAGTTGCTCCAATGTCGTGCTGATCGGGCCGTCGATACAAGAGGAGCGCGCGACCTCGTACAATCGTCTCTCGACAGGTCCCAGCTGGAAGTAGCTGGGCACATACTCCAGAACATGACGATCCTTGAGGATCGCGCGGAACAGCCAATCGCAGAGCCGCACCTGCACCGCCTTCAGTCTTTTCTCTCCGGTGGGGCTCTTCGAATAATGGAGCTGGGCGGCTTCCAGCCACGAAAAGAACCCCGCCTTTCCTTCCCCGCCGGACTCGATATCGGTCTTGATCTGTGTGCCTTGTAGACGTTCCAGGGCTTCGAAGAGACGGTCATACGATCGCTTCGAGCTATTGACGCCAGTCACTCGGAAGAGGTCGTTTGCAGTGAAATAGAAGTCCTGGGTTACAGGCTGTCCAGCATCAAGCTTCGACACCATGAGACTGGCGATATAGAGAAGTATTTCCTTGTCGTAGATCGTTGCGATCCCCTTGGGCCCGGGACCAATCTCGATCGAGACACTGTCGGTCTTGTAGATCAGCGGCTTCGTCCATGCCGTCTTTGCCAGCGCGAAGAAGGGAAAAGCCATAAGTGACCGCTCGCCCTGAACCCCACTCAGAAGCGGGCTATCGAAGGCGAAGAGGTCTCCCTGGCTGCTGATGCTGTCGGTCATTCTGGTTATCTCCGGCTTCGCGGACGGATACCCGCCTGGGCTGGCTCATCCAAGGCCCCGCTACGACCCGCCAAGCGAGTGTCGTCGAAAGCACGAGGAGTGTAGTCGAAAGCACGAATCCACGACCGGTATAGGAGGGGATGCGCAGGCGAACGGGGGTTCGAACCGCTGAATTTCGTGCTTTCAACTACACTCCCCGGTCTGGGAGGCGGCTCAATCTCGGACAGGCCACCGATCCTGCTCCCCCCTCCCTCTTGCCCTTGAGGAGGTGATTGGCGCGCAGCCGGCGCCAGCGGGGGTGTAGCATTCGGGAGATAGAACGATGTCCGAGGCCTCGTGTAGGGCCTCGTCGGCGCTTAGCGCGCTACGGCTCGCAGGCCGCTTGTGCGATCAGTATTTGGTGTGGTCGAGGCGGTCGTCCTTCCGGCCGATCAGGTCGGTATACAGGTCCTTGAGCATCTCGAAGATGGCGTTGTGGATGCGAACGCCGTGCTCCTTGCGGATGTCCTCCGACTGCAGCCCTGAGACCACCTCAAGAAGGGATGCCACCTTCATCGGCAGTCCCTGGACCACCACCGCGATGAGCGCCACGACCGCAGCCATGTCCTCTGCGCTCACGGGCTCATTGTTGGTGATCATGTCGTTAGCCAGAGCGACTTCCAGCGCGCCGGCGCCCATCGACGCGAGGATCGCTTCAGCCTCTACGATGCTGATGGGAAGCCGGTTCTCATCCCTCAGGATGCGATTGATCCGGCATCGATCATAACCTGTGTTTTTCGCGACGGTTCGCTGGCTCAGGCCCTCGGCCTTCATGCGAGCAACGATGTAATCTGCTATCGTGTACGGCCCACGGAGCGCCGGAGCGCTCGATTCGGTCACCTTCTGAAGTGCCCCCATTGCCTATCCCTCCCGGAAACGCCCTTAACCGATACCCCCGCCAAGCGGCTTTGCAACCCCGGCGTTAGCACGAACTTAATCATTCCAAAGGGTCGGCAGCCGCTACCTTATGGGAATTACATTCGTTTTGGTTCTTACCAGTGATTTCGCATACTTCTTGGCGGCCTCGGGCGTTAAACCGAGCTTCGCAAGAATGTCGGTCTTATTCTCCTCCACGATGAAGTCGTACAGGATCAAAGAGACGGCGTCAGCAAAAGCGACTGACGTCCCCATCGCTTCTTCGAGCATAGCCGTCGCTCCCTCGATGGTGGAGGCGCTGCTCTCGAGGATTGTAAATTTCAGCGTAATGTCACCCTCGGTCGGGATAACATCTAAGTGCTGGCGCAGGTTTTCCGCCGTATAATATTGCGGAAGCGTCGCGACTGCCTCGGCGCGGCAGTCCACCACCTCTCCTAGGACGCACATACTTCGCTGCTTATTTGAGAAGAGGCGAACGCTCTCGGTCGCCAGCCGCAGATAGAACTCAGAGACCTCTAATTCGCAGTCTTTTTCTTTCGCCAACATCATCGATCTCTTTGTTCACCTGCGCTTTGAGTCCGCAGTCGGCCTTTCTCGTCGGTAAGCGACCATCCCTGGGAGTAAAACACCTTGTCGAAGCTCCCGTCACGCGAATCTAGGTTTCATAACAGCGTTGCCCCCGTTCAAACACCATGGCGCATATGTGCGCCACCATGTCTCACGAGAGCGACAGCCTGTCGCAGATGTGCGCCACCGTGTCTCTTAGCCGCGCCAGCGTGTCTCACATTCGCGCCACGGCATCGGCGCAGGGACAAAAAACTGGCTCGATGAGTCGGAAATAGCGGCGGACCCGAAAGTTCCGCCGGATTGGCGTTGCCGCTCAACAATCAGCCGGACACCCTTCCTTTGGGCGCGCTGAAATGCGCTCGATCGAATGGAGACCTCCACATGAAGAGCATGCTCAAGATCGGCCGTCGTGCCGAGACGACCGCCCTGGCGGCGATCGGCGTCGCAGCGGCAGCCGCCGTGTTCGCGTCGCCGGCCTTCGCCGGTGCGGACGCCACCTTCAACACCGCGTTGAACGCCTTCACCGGCTTCCTCGAGGGTTCGGGCGGCAAGATCATCACCGTTCTGTCGCTCGCGGGCGGCGTTGTCGGCCTCGCCTCGGGTCGCTTCTCGCTCGGCCAGGTCGCGATCCCGGTCGGCGTGGGCGTCGGTGCCGGCACCGGTATTCCGATCGTGACGTCCACCGTCACCGCAACGATCTGAAGCCGACCGGGTCGGCGGAGATAGCAGCTCCGCCGACACCGTCTTTGAAGGTGGCGTGATGTCAGCCGACAAGTACGTGATCCCATCGCACCTCGACGACCCTGAGCTGATCGGGTTCTGGACGCTCGACGAGTTCCTCGCGATGGTCATTCCCTTCACCTGGGGGATCCTGTCCCAACACATCGTTATCGGGATTGGCTTAGCTTTTCTCGGCTGGTGGGCCCTTCGGAAGGCCAAGGCAGGACGGGCGACGTCGTGGCTCATTCATCTCGCATACTGGCATCTGCCGGGCGGCTTCCCGTCGCTCAAGGCCACGCCACCTTCCTACCTCCGTTTGATGGTGGGCTGACATGGACTTCTCCTACCAACACGCGCAGTCCCAGCGCGTCCTGCGCCAGCGCAACATGCTCGGCATCACCGCAATCGTGCTTGCCGGCATCGTCGGCCTGCTCCTGCTCTTCTCAGCGAACCGCGATCGCGAGGCAGTGCTGCTGCCGATCCTGGACGGCCCGCTGCGGGTCTCGAGTTCGGGCGTGACGCGCGAGTATCTCGAGCTTGTCACCCGCGACACCGCGGTGCTGACGCTCAACCGCACGCCCAACAGCCTCGACTATTGGATGAAGCAGGTGCTCGCGATCGTGTCGCCGAAGTCGCAGGGCGCGATCAAGGCCGACCTTCTCAAGATCGTCGATGACCAGCGCGGATCCAGCATGTCCCAGTATTTCACGCTGGAGGGCATGGAGATCGATCCCAAGGCGCTGCAGTCGACCGTGTCGGGCAAGCTCAACACCGTCATCGGGCAGAAGGTCGTCTCATCCGAGCAGCGCACCTTCGTCTACGACTGGGAATACGTCGGCATGAGCCTGAAGCTCGTCGGCTTCCACATGGTCCAGCCCAAGAGCCGCACGGGAGTCTCGATGTGACCGCCCTCTACGCGTTCGGAAGCGCCGCGCTTGGGACTGCCCTGTCGTCGCGGACCTTCTGCCTCATCAGTCGTATCATCGGCGCCGCCTTGATCGCGGTCGCCGTCTTCGTCTTTGCGGCGCCGGCGTTCGCCGCTGGTGACCAGACGCTGATGGCTGCGGACGGTGCCCAAGTATCCTGCAACGCCTCCGCGAAGGACCTGACCCGCATCAGCCTCGTCGGCGACGAGTTCGCCGGTGTGTCAAAGATCAACACGGGCAATCCGTCGGACGACTTTTCAGTCGTCAACGAGCCGGTGCGCGGCGACATTTACCTGTCGGTCCCGGAAGGTTTCGGGCGGCAGGTCCTGTCGTTCTTCGGCACCTCGAAGCGCGGCTATGTCTACAAGTTTCAATGCCGGATCAGCGGGGACCAGGCGGTCCAGGTGTTCGTATCGAACCCCGCGATCGCCAAGGCGGATGCGGCCGAAGCCGGCCAGACCAAGGTTGCGGCTACCACCTCGCCAGAAGACGCCGCGGTATCGCTGGTCCAGGCGATGTACGCCAACAAGTCGGTCGACGGCTACGAGATGCGTCAGCGCTCGCTGAAGCCCGTCTACGTCGGCAACCTCAAGGTGCAGATGATCGCCGAATATCGCGGCGAGGCACTGACCGGCCGCGTCCTGCGCATCGAGAACAAGGGCACCGCCGAAACCACGCTGACCGAGGCGAGCGTGGCGCCCGCCAGCTCGCTCGCGGTGTCGATCGCCGAGCCCAAGCTCGCGCCCGGTCGGGTCACGACCGCCTACCTCGTCTCGCGAAACGGAAACTGAGCCATGGGCATCAAGAACATCTTTTCCCGCGAGCGTAAGCCGCTCGATGCGCCGGAGGCCGGTGACGGCGTCTCGCCGATCGCCTCCGAGCTGGATGGCAACACCCAGATCCACAAGAAGCAGAAGATGATCCTCGCCGGCGGTGTCGGGGGTCTGGCGCTGGCATCATGCTTCTGGATCTTCGGTAGCGACGACAACGCCGCCAAGAAGATCGATCCCGATAGCGCCGACAAGAAGACCGTGTCGGTCGCCGACATGGCCAACAAGACCAAGTCGGAGCAGGAGTGGATCGCGCAGTCCGAAAACCGCTTCCAGTCCAACGAGAACCAGCTGAAGAGCGTCGAGGGCACTAATGCGCGGGTCGCGCAGCTGTCCCAAGAGATCGATGCGCTGCGGGCGCAGAACACCTCGATGTCCTCGGATGGGCAGCGTGTCGTCTCGGCCTACCAGGCGGAAAACGAGCAGCTTCGCCGGCAGGTGAACCAACAGGCCGCGGCGCCGCAGCCGGTCGCAGGCCCGCAGGCGATGTACGGCCCGGGCAGCGCCGCAGTCTACGGCAGTCCCGGCGCCGCTGGCGCTGGCTCCCCGCGTGACGTCGCACCTGCGCGGCTGAGCGAAGTGAAGATGGTCTCCTTCGGCGCGACCGAGACCGGTACGGCGTCCAAGATCGCCAAGGGCAGCACGGTTTACACCGATAGCCCCAACTATCTGCCCGCGAACAGCTTCGCGACCGCCAAGGTCATCGTCGGCGTCGACGCCGCGGCGGGCGTGAACAGTCAGACCGATCCGCTGCCAGTCGTGCTGCGCATCACCGGCCCAGCGCGCTCGGTGCTGCAGAACGGCAAGCTGCTCACGACCAAGATCCAGGGCTGCCTCATCAACGGCGCTGCGCGCGGCGAGCTGTCGAGCGAAAAGGTCTACATCAAGCTGCAGAAGATGACCTGCCCGCAGCCCGGCGGCCGCTACGCCGAGTCCGAGGTAAAGGGGTTCATTGCCTTCGGCGGCAAGACCGGCGTGCGCGGGCGCGTGGTCAGCCGCGAAGGCTCGCTGGTGAGCCAAGCATTCATCGCAGGCCTCGTCGGCGGGATCGGCAAAGGTTTCGCTGCGAACTCCAATTCCTTCCTGCAGGGCACGAACGTGCTGGTGAACGGCAAGCGCCAGCAACTCGGCGTTGGCGACATCGCCCAGGGAGGCATTGGTAACGGCATCGGTGAGGCCGGCGACATGGTCTCCAAGTACCTGATCGAGCGCGCCGAGCAGTACCAGCCCGTCATCGAGATGCCGACCGGCGTCGACGTCGAGATCGTCTTCCTGGAGGGTGTGTATGTCCGAAACTAAGAGCTGGTCGCGCCGGTTCGGCCGCGCGCTTCTCGCCAACAGCATGGTCCAGATCCCCGTCCTCGCAGCCGTCTTCGGCGTCGCGGGTGTCGGCGCGATGAAGGCCTATGCCGCCATCAGACCCACCGACAGCGTCGCGGTCACCCAGCTGCTCAAGGCACGACTGCCGAAAACGCAGATCTCCAAGGTCGACTGCGCTGTGATCGATGGCCTCTGCGAGGTTACTGCCGGCAGCAACCTCTTCTACGTCGATCGTTCGGGCCGCTACCTCATGATCGGCCGGGTCTACGACATGGAGACGCGCCAGGACCTAACCGCGACCCGCCTCCTCGAGATCAACCCCGACACGCTCATCGGCGGGGCGGCCAAGGCTAACAACGCCCCAAGTGGCGACGAAGCGCCGCTGACGCGCGGTGCGGGCGCACCGCCCCCGGCGCCCGCAGCTCCGCAGCATCTGTCGCTCACGAGCCTGCCGGCAACCGGTGCGATCGTGTGGGGCAAGTCGGGCGGCAAGACGGTCACCGTCTTCAGCGACTTCCGCTGCGGTTACTGCCGCGCGCTGTCGAACACGTTGCGCACCATGAACGTTCGCGTCGTCGAGCGCCCCATCTCGGTGCTCGGCAGCCGCGATCTCGCCAACCAGGTCTATTGCGCCAAAAACCGTGAAGAGGCGCTGCATCAGGCCTACGCCGGCGAGCCACTTCGCAATGCCGGCACGTGCGACACCTCGGGTCTCGACGCCAACGAGAAGTTCGCGCGCGCGCATGGTCTCTCCGGCACGCCCGTCATCGTCCGCTCCGACGGCGCGATGATCGAGGGCTACCGGCCCAAGGAGGCGCTGGCCGCCTTCATCGAGGGAGGACGGTCGTGACACCTACCAAGCTCGGAGCGCTTGCGCTCATCCTCGCCGGCACCGGCCTTTCGAGCTGCACGACGATGGGCGGCAACATCAAAGGCAACTTCTCGTGCGTTGCGCCGGACGGCATCTGCGCGCCGAGCTCGACCATCGACGATCGCGCGCTGGCGATGATCGCTGGCGAAGAGGGCGATCGCATGATTACGCCGGCAGGCCCCTACAGCGCGCCGGCAACCGGCGATCTCGGTGGCCAGAGCATCGCCGCCCGCAACATCGCAGGCGGCTTCCAGTCGGCCGCTGCCACGCCAGCGCGCAGCCAGGAGCGTGTGCTGCGTATCGTCTTCCCGGCGCAGATCGACGCCGCTGGGCGCCTGCGCGAGCAGACCGCGATCCACGCCGTGGTCGAGCGCGGCGAATGGCAGCAGGGGCTCGCCGACAACGCTGTTGCATCGACGCCGGCGCAGGTTCGCGCGGCAACGGGAGGCGATACGCTGCTTGCCGCTATCGATCGTGCCGATCAGCCCGCATTCGTCGACGGCGAGCCGGCGGTGGATCCCGATATGCCGACGGCAGCTGCAGTAGCGGCCGCGCGTGCCCAGGCGGACCCTGTCGGGGATATCAGGGATCAAGTCGCTCGCCGGCTGTCCAAGGCCCCTAGTCGTCTCCCTGTCACGCCGTCGGCACTGCATACACCGGCTACGGTGACCTACTCGGCGCCGGCTGCGGCGGCCTCTTCGCAACCTGCGCGCAGCACCCCTGCTCCATCCGGCGCGCCTGCCCGCGTCGGCGCGACCACCCCCGCCAAGCCTCTTCCCTCCTCCGCGCCTTCCCGCCCGGTCGTCACCGCAAGCTCGGGCGTCGCGGTGCCCAAGTACGCGACGCAAGCCGGACGCAACGCCATCGTCGCGGTCGCGGCCAATCCCGCGATCCGCGCAGGGCTCGCGCGTGCCGAACCGGAAGCGCGTGACGCGGCCAAAGCGGCATCGCCTCTGCCAGTGCTGCGAGCCTCCTCCTTCCCCGGAGTCGACCAATGAGTTTCCTGAAGGGCCTGCTCTCGAACCTCGTCGGTGACACGGCCAAGCCGGAACAGAGCCGTCCCGACACCGCAGTCCCGCGGTTCGTCCACTGGCTGCCGTACCGGGGCTACGATCCCAAGACCCATATTTATTACAACAGCGCCTCGCGCGGCTTCTTCCTCGAGGCTACGCCGATGATCGGCGCGACCGAGCAGAGCCACGAGATGCTGGCGCAGCTGCTGTCGGAAGGCATTCCGACGCCTGGTGCGCTGCAGATCCATGGTTGGATGAGCCCGCGGATCTCCGAGAAGCTCTCGCAGTGGTACATGCCGCGCTACTCCGCATCGGGCATCTACGAGCGGATGGCCCGGCATCGGACCGAGTATCTGATGGGCGGCGTCTGGAACTCGTTGTCGAACTCCGCGCCTTTCTGCCTGCGCAATCATCGGCTCGGCCTGTCCTACTCGACGCCGGAATCGAGCCGCGTGTCGAACGAAGAGATCGTCTCCGTCATGGAGGGGCTCATCTCGGCGCTGGAATCGCTCGGCGTCCATGCGCGGGCGATCGATCCCAAGAGTCTCATCTCTTGGATCGACGACATCACCTCGCCAACAACGGCGCCCGGTGACGACACGATCACCTACAATCCTTTCGATCCGATCGCCGACCAGGCTGTGCGCCACGACCTCGAAATGAAGATCGAGCCTGACCGCATCCTGCTGCGTACCGAACGTTTCCGGCCGACCGGCAAGACCGTCGAGAATGCGCCCGAGATCGGCGAGATTTATCCCGATACGTTCGACGTGCGCTCCTTCTCGGTGCGCAACCTGCCGCAGCGCTGGGCGCCGTGGGACATGGCCAAGCTGATCGGCGACATGTTCGCCGACAAGCTGCGCATGCCCTGCCCGGTCTCGACGAATCTGTGCCTCGACTTCCCCGACGCAGAGGCTTCCGGGCAGCGCGCCGGCCGCAAGTTCATGCGCACCACCAGCCTTGCGGATTCCAAGTCGGCCCGCATGCTGCCGCAGCTCAAGGACCAGTCCGAGGAGTGGCGCTTCG
The DNA here is from genome assembly GCF_001970915.1 of Sphingomonas sp. Sph1(2015). Classification (NCBI taxonomy): domain Bacteria; kingdom Pseudomonadati; phylum Pseudomonadota; class Alphaproteobacteria; order Sphingomonadales; family Sphingomonadaceae; genus Sphingomonas; species Sphingomonas sp. Sph1(2015). Next base: position 85,105 of record NZ_MQUI01000005.1, on the reverse strand, counting down.
TCAAGGACGAGCTCCGCCAGGGGCGGAAGCTGGTGCAGGCGTTCTACTCGGTCACCTCGTTCAGCCCCAAGGGCAAGGGCGACGCGAACGAGCGCATCCTGAAGTCGGTCTACCGGGCCGCTGGCTGGGACCTCCTCGACGATCGCTATCTGCAAATCCAGGGGCTGCTTGCTGCGATGCCGATGACGATGGCCAATGGCCTGTCATTCGACCTCAAGAACATGAAGCGACTGCGGACCGTCCTGACGACGACCGCCGCCAGCCTCATGCCGCTGCAGGGCGAGTATCTGGGCGGCAACAACCCCCACCTGATGCTGATCGGCCGGCGTGGACAGCCCTTCTTCTGGTCGCCGTTCGAGAACACCGCCGGCAACCACAATGTCGCTGTCTTCGGCAAGTCGGGCTCCGGCAAGTCGGTCGCTCTCCAGGAGCTCTGCTCGTCTATGGTCGGCGCCGGTGCCAAGGTCGTCGTGATCGACGACGGCCGCTCGTTCGAGCACTCCGCCAAGCTGCAGGGCGGCGCGTTCGTGGAGTTCACGATGTCGTCGGGCTTCTGCATCAACCCGTTCTCGATGATCGACCCGGCCCTCGCGGAAGCCGACGAGGACTACCGGATGGATTGCTTCGCGATGCTGAAAAGCATCGTGAACCAGATGGCCCGGCACATCGATAAGCTCAACGATACGGAGCGGGGCCTCATCGACGGCGCGATCAATGCCGTCTGGGCGGAAAAGGGGCCGAACGGCTCGGTCAACGACGTCATCGCTGCTCTGGATGCCACCGGCAATCAGATCGGCATCGACCTCGCGATCGCGATGCGGCCGTTCTCGTCGAAGGGCACCTACGGTCGCATGTTCGAAGGCGAGGTTTCGTTCGAGCTCAAGAACAACCTCACCGTCTTCGAGATGTCCGATCTTTCGTCGCGCGAGGAGCTGCGCAGCGTCGCCCTGACCGCGATCATGTTCCTGGTCAGCCAGTCGATGCGCCGTGAGGATCGCTCGATCCGCAAGGCACTGCTCCTCGATGAGGCGTGGCAGATGCTCAAGGGCGGCTCGATGGCCGACTTCATCGAAGCCTATGCGCGCACCTGCCGCAAGTACGGTGCGTCGCTGGTCACCGCGACACAGAGCCTCAACGACTATTACAAGTCGGACGGCTCCAAGGCGGCGCTCGAGAACTCGGACTGGTTCGTCATCCTCCAGCAGAAGGAAGAGACGATCGCCGACTTCAAGAAGCACGATCGCTTCCAGATGGACGATTACACCGATGCGCTGCTTCGGTCGCTGAAGCGCCAAGGCTCCGAATATTCGGACGTGATGATTAAGGGTCCGGAGACGTTGGCGGTGGGCCGGCTCGTCCTCGATCCCTATTCGGCGACCGTCTACTCCTCGTCACCGCTCACCTTCGCCGCGATCCATGACCTGCTCGAGCAAGGTCTGACGATGGAAGAGGCGATCGAGCGGGTCGCCTATCCCAACAATCCCGAGAAATGGACCGATCACGGCGCGGACGACGACGCGCTGCCGATCGCCGCGGAGTGACCAGCATGGCAACCGTCCTTCCGATGCCCCGCAGCGGCCGCAAGGTCGACTACGGCTATGGCCTCTTCTTCGGCCTCCACATGGCGGGCTTCCTCGTCACCACCCTGTTGATGACATGGGGCCTGTTCGTGCTCTTCTTCCTCGCGATCGGCGGCTTCTCGCTCGATGGCATGATGAACCACGTCCAGAACCTCACCAGCCGCTATCTTGCGGCCGACGCCAGCCGCATCGACCAGTTCAAGCTCATCGTTGGCGGGGTACACATCGCCCTTAGCGCAGCGATCATCTTCTTTCGCCGGCACGCCATTCTGCCGCGTGACCCGGCCGTCAGGGAGCCGCGCGCATGACCGAGGATAACGAGATGGGTGCGCCGACCGCGGCTCCGGCCGTTGCCGCGGTCCCCGCCCCCGCTGCGATCGCGCCCGCGCGCCGCGCCGTCTTTGCCGGCTATACCGCGCAGCAGCTGCTCGTAGGCGCGGCGCTTCTCGTCGCGCTTCTTTGGGCGGTCTGGATCACGAAGGCGGTGACGGCGGAAAAGCCGCAGCACATCGTCAAGGCGGACCTCTCCAGGATAGTCGGCGAATACGTCCAAGCGCAGGCGCGCAGCGCGACGCCACCCGACCAGGTGCAGGCGCAGATGCGCAGCTTCATGGCGACGCTCGACGCCGAGCTCCAGCGCCGCGGTGCTGCCGGCCAGGTCGTGCTTGTCGGCGAGGCTGTGCTCTCGAAGAGTGTCCCCGACATCACGGCCGACGTCGCCAAGGCCGTCTATGCCTCTGGCGTGAAGACGCCGACGCCGGCGACGCCGACCCAGATGGGCGCGATGATGCAGGGCCAGGCTCCGACCAATCCTCCTGTTCAGATCGCGCCGGTTCAAACGGCGCAGGTCACGCCGGTCGCAGCCGCTCCCAACCCATTCGCCGCCATGCCTGTCCCGGCCGCAGCTCCGGACGTCGCGTCGGTCGACCCTTCCACCGCCGGAGCATCGGTTTCGTCCTTCGGAGGCCCCGGTGGCCAGTAACCCTGCTGCCCTCGCCGGCCCGCAAGAGCGCTTTCGGCCACGCAAGCGGCTCTGGGCAGCGCTGGGCCTCTTCATCGCGGGTGGCATGTCCTACAATGCCATTACCGAGTGGCGGGACACCCACGGCCTTCTCATCAACGCGTCTGAATCGCTCCCCAACTGGGCGTTCGTCATCCACAAGACCGCAGTGCCGAAGCGTGGCGAATACGTGTTCTTCGTGCCGCCCGCCGCGCCCCTGGTCATCCGCCATTTCGGCGCCAAGAAGCAGATGTTCGGCAAGATCGTCTACGGCATGCCCGGGGACACGGTCGTCCACCGCGGCGCAGACGTGATCGTCGCCGGCCGTCTCGTCGGCCGCATGAAACCCCTCACCAAAGCCGGCGAGACGCTGCTGGCAGGGCCTACGGGCGTGATCCCGGAAGGCTGCTACTACGTCGGCTCACCCCATAAGGACGGCTTCGACAGTCGCTATGCCGCGATTGGCTATGCCTGTTCGAACAAGATCGTCGGCGTCGGGCAGCCGATCCTGTGAACCGCGCGCTCGAGTCCGTCGCGATCGTCGCCCTGTTGTCGGTGTCGCTGACCTCGGCGACCCGCGCGCGCGACCACGGCGTTGTCGGGCAAGCCTTTCCGATCATCGAGCCGGATCTGATGGCGACGATGGAGGCAAAGCTTCAGCGCTTGCAGGCGAGCGGTGGGATCGACCGCATGAACACCAAGTTTGCGCGCCGTGCCGAGGCGCGTGTGCGTCGCCCGAAGCCCGTCGCCGGCATCTCCGCTGCGACCGAGGCGCGGACCTGGGCCTATGATCCGACGATCATTATTGAGCGCGACGTCCAGGACCAGAAGGGCAATTACATCGCCCGCGCCGGCCAGTCGGTGAACCCGCTCGACTTCACCGCCGTCCGGCAGGCCCTCGTCTTCGTCAACGGTGACAGCAAGGCGGAGATGGACTGGGCGACCAGCCAATACAGCGATCTCAAGGCCAAGATCATCCTCGTGAATGGCTCCCCCATTGAGGAGATGACGGCGCGGCAGCGTCGCTTCTACTTCGACCAGGAGGGACGCCTCACGGGCAAGCTCGGCGTCCGACATACGCCCGCGGTCGCGGTCCAGGACGGCCGGGTCATGAAGCTCACCGAAATCAAGCTCAAGGGGAACAGCTGATGCCGCTGTGGCTCGATCTGCTGAAGACGCCAATGGCTGCGCCGGAGACCGATGACCTGCGCGCCATGCGGCGAACCTTCCAGCTCCTCTGCGTCGCGTCCGCGATCGGCGTGCTGGCGATCTCGCCGCTGGTGCGGCTGTTCGGTCGCTCCGCCTCATTTGCTGTCGCCGCGCTCCTCATCACCACGGCGCTGCAAACCGCGCTTTACGTCTACCGCAAGAACCGAGCGGACAACGCCTTCCTCGATGCAGCCACTTCGTTGGATGACGCTCAGTGACCCTCCGCTTCCCCGCGCTCGCATCAACTACACAATGCGCCGCCCTGCTGGTCGGCAGCTACAGCTTGGCAAAGCTGGTCGTCTTTGTCGGTTTCAATATCGGCTGGTTTCTCCGGTTCCACAGGCTGCTCGTGCCCTCATCTGAGGCCGAGATTGCCTGCCACCTCCTGGTCGCGGTCGTTTCTTACGGGCTCTTTCGTGCTGCAGACACTCTGCGTCCGACAGTGAGCCCGGGCGTGCCCTCGAACCTCGAAAGCCACTTCTGATGGTTCGTAGCTTCCGCCTGCTCATTCTGGCGTTCGCGGTGGTTCTGGCGACGGCTGTGCTTAGCCCTCGGGCGGAAGCGCAGTCGAAGTGCACCGGCAAATTCGTGAACCCGATCACCGACGTCTGCTGGTCGTGCTTGTTTCCCCTCTCCGTGGGTGCGTTGAAGATCTGGCCGAGCACGCGGCCGGACACCGACAACCCCAGCCTGCCTGTCTGTGCATGCGGCAGTCCGGTGCCGCGTATCGGCATCTCGGCCGGCTTCTGGGAGCCTGTTCGTCTGGCCGACGTGTCGACCAAGCCGTGGTGCTTCGTGAACCTGGGCGGCACCAAGATCTCGCCCGGCTTCGATATCGGCCAAGGGCAGCTGTCCGGGCCATCGCAGACCGGTGGCAACGGCCAGAACACGTCCAAGTGGCACGTCCACTGGTACGTCTATCCCCTCCTCTACTGGATGGAGATCCTCGCCGACTTCGCCTGCTTCGAGCAGTCGTCGTTCGACATCGCCTACATGACGGAGGTTGACCCGCTCTGGCAGGATGACGCGCTGACCGCGCTCATCAACCCCGAGGCGGTGCTGTTCTCGACGCCCATCGCACAAGCTGCCTGTGCCGGCGATTGCATCGCATCCACGGCGAAGCTGCCGCTCGATGCGACCTTCTGGTGTGCGGGCTGTCAGGGACCGATGTACCCGGTCAACGGCAACATCTCGGCCTCGATCGGCCATGTGCAGGCGTCACGCCTCGCGCTAGCTCGCTTCGCCTTCAAGATCCACCGTGAGGGGCTGGCGTGGGGCACGATGGGCTCCAAGGGCCTGTGCAACAAATACCCGATGCCGGTGCTGCGTAAGCAGCAATATCGCACCCAGATGGTCAATCCGATCCCGACGGTCAGCGGCAAAGCCGCCTGCCTGCCGCTTGGAGGCTCGACCATGCCACCGCAGGCAGGCCGCTCCTTCCCCGTGAAGGGGGAAGACATGGGCTACCTCGTCTGGCGCAAGCGCAATTGCTGCGTGCTCTGAGGGGATACGATCATGCGCCGCATCACCATCGTCGTCGCCGCTCTCGCCGGGTTCGCCGGCATCCAGGCGATCGCGCAAACCGTCGACGGACTCGACCTCGACGCGATCAAGCGCCGCTCGGCCGCTATGCAGGGCGATGCCGAGACCTTCGCCGAGCACGTCCGCAACCGCGGCAACGCCTTTCGCGAGGACGCGATCGCCGTCCATGCGAAGGCCACCGGCAATCTCGTGAACCTCGCCAAGGCAGACCTGCCGCTTAACGGCGATGGTGCCTTCGACTTCGATGAGATCATCAAGGGCGCCAGCCAGAATGTCGCAACGTCGCGTGGCGACGCGCCGCAGTTCATTGCCTTCGCGAGCCTGTCGATGCCGGTTCCCGCGCTGCGTCAGCTGATCGCAGACACATCGAAGGCCGGTGGTGTCGTCGTGTTTCGGGGCTTCCCCAACAACTCGATGAAGGCGTTCAGCGCCATGCTGAGCAAGGTCGTGAACGACAAGGATCAGCTCGCCAACGTCGGTATCGACCCCCGCCTGTTCCGCGCCTTCGACGTTCAGGCGGTGCCGACCTATGTCGCCGTATCGTCCGACTTCGACCTGTGTTCGGGTCTGTCTTGCAAGAGCCAGGTGCCGGCGCACGATCGCATGACGGGCAACGTGTCGGTCCGCTATGTGCTGGACACGTTCGTGGCCGCGCACGGCCCCGGCGCTGGCGTTTCCGCCGTGGCGCTGCGCAACATGGCCAAGGGCGCCTAGGTGAAGCGGGTCGCCTTCTCCTTGCTGCTCGCGATCGTCGCCGGCGCGGCGAGCGGCGTCGTCGCGCAGACGACGATCGAGGAGGCACGTAAGCAAGGCGCGGATCTCGGCAAGGCGATGCGTGCCGACGAAAGCCTAGGCCCGAACGATGCGAAGCTCGCGCAGCTGCCGGGCTATGCCGGTACGGATCTGCCCGAGAAGGTCTACTTCGACGATCCGGATCGGCTCACAGCCGATGGTGGAGCGAAGGCGGGAACCGACGATGCGTTCGGCACGGTCACCGACAAGGGGCGGACCCGGCCGCGGTTCAGCAATGCAGAAATCCTCGCGACCACATCCCGCGGCTCCGAGATCGAGAAGGACCCCGAGGCCTATCTTGGCGGCCAGAGCATCGGCGGGTCCGAGGGCACCTGCACCCCGCTGCCACCGTCGGTAGGCGGCAAGGGCTATTACGAGGCTACCTGCAACCAGGGCTCGAAGGTCACTGAAGCGACCGAGAGCTGCCGTGGCACCATGGTTCCGCATGTCGTGAATACCTCGCGCTGGTTCTACTACGGCGCCACCCCCGACAAGCAGGAGGGGATGGGCTTCGCCCGGGCGAGCACAATGCAAGCGAAGGTGGCGGCCGGCGTGTGCCGCACCGAGCCGGTTTCCAAGCACGTGTGCGATGCGCAGATCGACCTTGGCGCGGGCGGCACGAACGTCGAGGATTACCGCAAATATTGTAAGAGCAAGCAGAGCGGCACCGCGCAGCTCTACTCGTGCTCGACCGAGATCCCGCAGAGCGAGATCCCGTCGCACTGGAACTTCAAGACCAACACCGTCTTCGTGAAGAAGGAAGGCGAGACCAGCGTCACGGTCACCCGCAATGAGGGAAGCTGCCCGGCGCTCGGCTCGGATACGAGCTGCGTGCCGCAAGCGGCGGAGGTCTGCACCGAGGGTCCCGAAACGCGGATCATCGAGGGCGTGCCGGTCACCCAGAGCTGCTGGGCATGGTCGCGGACGTTCACCTGCCAGCGTCTCACGCCGGCGAATGATTGCAGCGCCCTCGACGGAAACAAGCTCTGCAGCTTCCTGCGGGACGAATGTCTCGATGACCCGCAGTCGGGTGCATGCAAGGTGTCGCAGCGCATCTACAGCTGCCCGCTGCCGGACGATAAGGCTTCGACCGACAAGCAGTATGTCTGTGGCGGCGATGTCTACTGCCTGAACGGCAACTGCGAGACGATCGAGCGTGAGGCCTCGACCGAGTTCAAGGATGCGCTCGTCGCGCTCCACTCGATCGGTGACGCCGGAAAGCAATTCGACCCCAACAATCTCACCGTGTTCTCCGGCGAGCGCGGCACCTGCAACAAGAAGATCTTTGGCGCGTCGAATTGCTGCTCGGGCAAGGGCGTGCCGCTTCTGACCCCGTGGCTGTGCAGCTCAGCTGAGAAACAGCTCGATGAGAAGGACGACAAGGGGCTGTGCCACAAGGTCGGGTCCTACTGTTCGGACAAGATCCTCGGCGTCTGCGTCACGTCCAAAGACGCGTACTGCTGCTTCGGCAGCAAACTCTCCCGGATCCTACAGGAGCAAGGTCGCCAGCAAATCAACAAGCCGTGGGGCAAGCCAAAGGACGAGACCTGCAAAGGCTTCTCGATCGAGGAGTTCCAGCGCCTCGACCTGTCGAAGATGGATTTTTCCGAGGTCTACGCGGAGTTCATGGATGCAGCCAAGCTGCCCGATGAGGTCTCCGTGATGACCGACATTCAAGCCAAGATTCAGGGGTATTATGACCTTCACGGGCGCAAATGACGCGGACGGTCCGGGGGGACCGTGCACGATCGACATGTCGGTCCTCGATCTGGCTATCTTCCTACGCATTCACCGATCGGCGCGGGGCACCTCGGCCGGCGAAGTGTCGACCACCATTTCACACTGGTTCCAGTGCGACATCGATCCGCGAGACGTCGAGCGGTCCTTCCCGCGCATGGTCGACGCGGGATGGCTCGTCCGCCGCGAGAGCGGGATGCGCGCCACCATCAAGGGTCGCAAGCACGGCCGCAGCCATCTGCGCGGCATCGTCCGCATGCTCGACCAGGGCACCTCGATGCTCGACGTCGCGCGGATGATGTCGGTCCTCAAATTGGCAATGATTGAGCTCGACGGGGAGCATGACGATGACGACTCTCAGGACTAAGCGCACAGGTCGGTTGACCGCCTCTATCCTCATGCTGCTGGCCTCGATCGCGCCGGCCGCGACGCCGGCGATCGCGCAGACGCTCGATCTGCAAAGCGCGGCCATGGCCGAGGCGCCCGACGATACAGCACAGGCTGGCGGCGCCGTCGAGCCCACGCTCGCGGCAGATAACCGCAACGAGCAACGAGGCGACGATTTCTATTGCGGGCAGCGCCGCCTCGGGCAGTGGTTCTATTGCGAGCGGCCCAAGGCGAAGCCGTCGGCACCACAGACGGCCGCGCAGGCGCAGACGTCCTCCACCGAGCGCCTGAAGGCGATCACCAAGCAGCTGGACGAACTTAAGGCACGTGCGATCCTCGAGCCCACCGAGGCCAACGTGATCGCCTATGTCCGCTATCAGCGTGAACAGCTCGACCGGGCGTCGACCTTCTCGGACACCTGGCAGCGGGCGCTCTGGCAGAACCCGGATATCGACTACACTCTGCAGCGCCCCGTCTCGACCGTCGCCAAGCGGGCCTGGACCGATAACCGGTCGGCTACCCGCGATCAGGTCCTGTCGCGCCTCGGCCAGCGCTACGGCATGTTCTACTTCTTCGCCCAGTCCTGCGCCGCCTGCGAGGTCTTCTCGCCGATCCTGCGCTCGGTTGCCGATAGCCACCGGATCACGGTCATGGCGGTGTCGACCGACGGCGGTCCGAGCCGCCAATTCCCGAATTATGTCGTCGATAGCGGCCAGCGCCAGCGCATGGGCGTGCCGCTCGCAACCCCGGCTCTGGTGCTCTTCGACACCGTCACCCGCAAGACGGTCCCGATCGGCTTCGGTGTAATGTCGGCCGACGAGGTCATGGAGCGCATCTTCATGCTCACCAACGCCAAGGTCGGGAGTGACTTCTGATGGCGAACACCACCCCTCCCCCTCACCGCTCACCATTCCGCGTCATTCTGCGGCGGACCGCCTCGGCGATCGCAGTGCTTGGCGCAGCGAGCATGGTCCCCGTTGATATCGCCCGCGCTGACGTCGCCGGTGCCATGAACAGCTTCTTTCAGGACGCAGGCGGCGCGGCCAACGTGACCGGTCCCAGTGCCTATCAGGGGCAGACCGCCGGCTATTATTCGATGGGCAACGTCTGGACGCGCTTTCCCCAGAAGAGCGTGCAGCCGTTCAATCTGCAGATGCCAAAGGTATCCGCCGGCTGCGGTGGTATCGACCTGTTCACCGGCTCCTTCAGCTTCATCAACGGTGCCGAGATGGTGGCGATGTTGAAGGCGACGGCCAACAACGCCCTCGGCTTCGCCTTCCAGCTCGCGATCGACAGCGTGTCACCGGAGATCGGCAAGGTCATGGATGGCATGGCCAACAAAGCCCAGCAGATGAACCAGATGAACATTTCGTCGTGCGAGGCGGCGCAAGGGTTGGTCGGCTCGGTCTGGCCGAAGATGGCCGGCGCGCGCTCGACGATCTGTGCTGCGGTCGGCAACAGCCAGGGCAAGTTCTCCGATTGGGCCAAGTCGCGTCAGGGCTGTGGCACCGGTGGTGAGCAGGATTCCACACTCGAGGGAAACACCGACCCGGCTATGGCCGACAAGATCCCCGGAGCGCCGCGCAACTACACGTGGGATGCGATCCGAAAGTCGAACAAGTTTGCCGGCACGGACAAGGAGTTCTCCGAATTTCTGATGACGCTGGTTGGTACGATCGTCATCAATCCCAAGGCTGCGGAAGGCAGGATTGTTGGCTTTGTCGGCCCTGCGGAAGACGCCATCGTAACGGCGTTGCTCGATGGCGCAGGCACCGGAACACCGGTGAAGATCCTGCGATGCGATGATGAGGAGCAGTGTCTGAACATGACGGAGCAGACGCTCCGTCCCGGACCTGGCCTTCGCAGCAAGATCAAGGGTCTGATCGACAACATCAACCTCAAGATCCGCTCGGATAGCCCGCTCAACACCGAGGAGCAGCAGCTGCTCAATATGACCACTCTGCCGCTCTACAAGATGCTGGCAGTGCAGGCGATGGCGCACCAGAATTTCGCCGATGGCGAGACCAGCGCCCTTGCCGAGATTGTCGCGGTCAATCTCCTGTCCTCGATGATCGAGAACATGCTCGATCGCGTCAGCCAATCCACGGTTCAGGTGCAGCCAGCCGACGCGGAAATGGGCAAGATGTGGCGCGACCAGCTCGCCGAGGCGCGGCAGCGGTACTCTCAGCGCGACTTCAAGCTGAAAGAGACGCTCAACCAGACGATCGCGCTCATCAACAAGTCGGTGATGCTCGAGTCCACGCTCCAGAACAGCATGTCGCCGGCGATGGCAGCGTCGCTCAATTTCTCGCGCGGACTGAGTTCGCAGGGCCTCAACTAAGGACGAGACGCGATGGTCGAGGTCTTCACGATTGGTGGCGGCGAATACATCGTCAACACGTTCAATGCGGTGGCCGCGTGGACAAGCGGAGGCGGTTACCGCGGACTGCTTCGTGTCGTGATGGTCCTCGGCCTTATCTACGCCCTGATGTCCGTCGCGTTCACGATGAACGTGCGCGCATGGCTCAATTGGTTCATTGGCTCGAGCCTCATCTACATGTGCCTCATGGTGCCGACCGTCACGGTCAAGGTGACCGACCGGATCAATCCGTCGCTGGCGCCGGCAGTCGTCGACAACGTGCCCCTCGGGCTGGGCGTCATCGCTAGTTTCACCAGCCAGGTTGGCGACTGGCTGACGCGGACGTCCGAGACCGTCTTCACGATGCCGAGCCAGCTCAGCTACTCGACCAATGGCATGATCTACGGATCCCGCCTGCTCGACGCGACGCGGCAGTTCCAGATCCGTGACGCCGAATTTGCTACCAACCTATCGGCGCATTTCAAAAACTGCGTCTTCGGCGATATCATGCTCGGCCAAAAGTCCATGACCGACCTCGCCGCGGCAAAGGATCTGTGGGAGTCACTGGCACCCGGCTCGGCCGCGCGGTCGCAGCCTTGGATCGAGCGGTCTGGCGCTTCGACGACCAGCAACATCATCTCCTGCCGGCAGTCTTACGGCATGCTCAATGGGCAGTGGCACTCGATGATCGAGGCGCACACGTCACTGTGGGCCAAGTCGACCTATCCGAAGCTGTCCACCGCAGTCGCGTCGGCCAAGCTGCGTAACGACGTTCCAATCGTCAATCAGGCCTTCACCGCCTCGAGCGCCAACTACGAGGCGATCGTCAGGCAGAACACGGCAATCAACGCGTTCATGGAGGCCCGCGACGGAATGGCGGGCGGCCCTGGCGCTGCGTCGATAGACACATTCGCAACGACGCGCGCGGACATTCAGGCGCGCAACACGTACAACTCGATCGCGCAGCAAGCGATGAGCTGGGTGCCGATCCTCAACATCGTTCTGACCGTGGTTTTCTACGCGATGTTCCCGGTCATCTTCCCGCTGTTCCTGATGCCCCAGACGGGCGTCGCCGCGCTCAAGGGGTATCTTACGGGCTTCTTCTATCTGGCCGCATGGGGGCCGCTGTACGTCATCCTCCACATGATCTGCATGACCCGTGCGACGGGGGCAGCGCAGGGGGTCGCGGAAGGTGGGACCTCGCTCGGCACATACGCCGGCATCGGTGCCGTCAACGCAGAGACGGCGACGATCGCGGGCTTCATGCTGATGAGCGTGCCGTTCCTGGCGGCGGGCCTTGCGAAGGGTGCGATGAGCATCTCCGGACAAGCGACATCGGTCCTCTCGCCGGCACAGAACGCGGCCGAGGCTGCGGCTGCGGAGCAGACGACCGGCAACTACAGTTACGGGAACACTAGCTTCGCCAACTCGACGTCAAATATGCGGCAAAGCAATCAATGGTCTGACGCACCGACGTTCGCGACAGGCGGGATTTCGTCGAGCTTCCGGCACGACAATGGCTCATTCACCAATAACAATGGCGATGGGTTCAACGTTCACGATACTAGCAAGGCGATCAACAATTTGCCGTTCAGTGCCTCGACCGTTCAATCGGCTATGGCCACTGAAAGTCGGCAGGCATCTTTTGCGGCCCGAATTGCTGACGGCTACGAAGAGGCCAGCAGGAGAGAAACACAGCATCTCGAGGCCCTGCGCAATGGGCACTCCTGGTCATCCGGAAACTCGACTGCCTTCGACGCGAGCACTGGCGAGCGCGGCGGTACAACCGTTGATCGGTCGGACCGGCGTACCGCTGGCCAGAGAGGGGGCATCGAGCTTCGCGAGCAGTCTGGGGCGGGGACGACGTCACAATACTCCACCGGTAAAAACTCGACGGACGCCGGCCAATGGTCGATCGGCGGATCGCTCGGTGTCAGTGCGAACGCGAAAGCGGGCATCGGTGCTGGTCCAACTGGCGCCGGCGTCGGTGGCAAGGCGGACGTTACCGGGGGGTACAATCGCTCCTGGACGAACGCTGACACAACCAGCGATACTAACTCGTCCCAGCGCAACCACGACAAGACGGCCTCTGTCACCGGCGGGGTAACCTCCGACCATACCGTGGGTGCTGGTGTTTCCACGCAAGATGGCAAGTTTTACCAGAATGGTACGACCAGGAGATCTGAAGAAAGTGAGGCTCGGACTCGCGCAATCGAGGAGTCGCAATCCAAGATCAACTCGTACACGGAGCAGGCGCGGCACTATCGCGAACTGTCCCGCTCACTGGAGCAGCACGCGAGCTTCGCTGAGAGCAACGGATTCAATCTCACGACCGATCTTCGAAACGACCTGACGCGCTGGTACGAGAACGAAAATCGTAATAGCCCCGGTGGAAATATGCTGCCGGAGCTATGGCAGACCAACCTTAGCGGCCCCCAAGAAGCTGCGCGAAACACTGCAATCGGTAAATGGGCCGAGCAGCGCTCCAGCGTCATCGAGCGCGACATTCAATCGGCGCTGTCCGATCCTGCTCTTGCGGGCATGAAATTGCCGGGCGTCGCTTCGGAGGCCTCGGTTGCCGGCCGCTATTCAGGAGGTCGTCCGCTGGGTGGAGCGCATCCTGTTTCTGTCGGCCGCCCCGACACTTCCGCTGAGCGGGGGGTCATCGCAGCAGGCGCGAGCGAGGTCGGTGATGATACGGCTCGTCTCGGCCGGGTCGCCACGGCTGATTTCGCCCAAGCCCCCCCTGGGGCAAAAAAGCCGTGACTCAAAACAGGAAGGTCGAAACGCCCCCAATAATGACGAACCCGGCAGCGACGGTTACTATTGCAGCCGCCATTAGCTTCACTGCTCGTGGGGAGACCGGATTATTTCCGTCTGCACCGACCATTTCGCCAGCATCTTCGCGATGAGTAGCGGCAAACGGATTCACCTGCCAATATCCGGCTCCGAGGCCCGGCATGGCGTCGTTATCGAACATGATTGGCTGGCTGGGATCAATTTGCATGGCGCACCTCGCCCTATAAGGTAGAGCGATATGAACATGGTGGCAACGCATGATCGTCCACGTTTTACGGCTCGTCAGCACCGCCCGCCGGCACTGACCGACCTGACGGGCAGCCTTATTTTTGGTTTCTCATGGCTGCTCGTGATGGCAATCGGGCTGATGCCCTTAGCCGAGGCCTCACTGTCTCGTTCGCCTTCCATAACGATGCCGGCCACCATCGCGTTCTTCGTGGCTGTCGGAAGCGCCGTTTTGCTGCGCCAGCGGTATTCCTGGGTCGGCCTGGTCCTGCATATCTTCGGACAGATAGCGATTTGGCTGTCGCTGTTCGTCATGTCACTGGCGATCGTGCTTGCGGCCTTCGGTAGGTGAGCCAGTCGGACGTGGGAGCTAAGGCTTGATATCGGAGCCTCTAGGCGAGGGCACATAGGGGTGCGCCGCGCGAACTAGATCCACCGCCTTCTCGATCGCCTGTAGCTCCTCAGGCTTCCCGGTAGGCTCTATCCGCCAATTCGATCGTGGATGAAAAACGATCGGAAGCGCGGTCACCTCGCCAAGCCGCTTCTTCCAATAAGCCTCCGTGTTGCCGGCAGCGCCCGCAAGAAGGTGCGCAAGGAGATCTCGGATGTCACTGGGACTTTTCGGCGCGTCATGCTTGGCCATCGGCCGATGCTATCGATCATCGCTGAAGGGCGCGATAGGTCATGCGGTATGGAACAGCGCGGCGAATAAACGGTTCTTCGTGTGACCGACGCCCCCCCCCGACGTTAGGTCCGATTGGCGCCCCGCTGCTCTTCCCCCCCGGCGCAGCGAGGCGCCACTCACCCTGGATCGCCACCCCAGCGCCGGAATGGCCAATAAGGGTGCGGGCTCCCCGCGCGCAGCCCCTATCGGCGCAGGATCGGCACCGACGATACCGAGGCATGCCCGCGGCGACCACATCCTCGGCAACGCAGCCGAATGACCTTCGATGCGACATCGCCGTCGCCGTGAAAGCGTTCAAGGATCTGACCTGCCGGCATATTCATGCTGCGGCCGCACACGCATGCGATGCGCATATCGGCGCGATCGACCGCCCATTCGCCTAGTGTCTTGTACGGTGCTTCGATCGTCGGCCGTTTGCTCACAGCGGGGATACGTCCTCATACCGTCCCGCCTTGCGCAGCTGGCGAACGATCCCGTTAAACGCGGCCGTCACGCCTTGGGCTCTTCCGATCTCGTTCGTCTGTGATGCTGCATCCCAATAGAGCTCGAGGGGCCATCTCTCCGGGCAGTGGGGCAGAAGGCAGCGGAGCGCGAGACGAACTTCCATGCCGTCGACGGTCGTCTCCGAGCACCTGGCCACGCCGGCACGCAGGATGTGCACCGACAGCGCGATCACCACGCGCTGGTGCCGAGGCAACGTCGACACGGATTAGTGGAAGTCGTGCGATTTGAAACGCACGACGTCCTCTGGATCCTTACCGTCCGCGTGGGGCGGCCAGTATTGATTGCGCGGCTCAGGCTGCCATCCCTTGTCCCCGCGATCCGGTGAGCCTGGATGCTGGCCCGCGTCGCCGCGGCCGGTGCGGTGCGGAAAGGACATGTCACCAACACGGTGCAGCAGGTCGCCATGGTCGACGATCCGGTCGCAGATGACGTGGATCACCTCGCCTTCCTTCTGCACGCGCCCTTTCAGCCCGACCATGGAAGCCGACATCACGGTGCGGCGCTGCGCCTCGAAGCGGTCGGGCCAAAGTATGCCGTTGGCGATGCCGGTCTCGTCCTCGATGGTGATGAACAGCACACCCTTCGCGGAACCGGGCTTCTGACGCACCAGGATGATGCCCGCGACTTCGACATGGCGGCCGTCGCGGACGCTGGCGAGATCCGCGCAGCGCTTCACGCCGCGACGTGTCAGCTCGTCACGCACGAACGTCAGCGGGTGAGCGCGGAGCGACAGCTGCAGGTTGCGATAATCCTCGATCACCTCGCGGCCGTCGGTCAGCGCCCGCAACTGCACCTCTGGCTCGATCCCTTCCGCGCTTAGTGTTTCGGCCGCGCGGTCCGCCGCGGCAAAGAGCGGCAGCGGAGCCTCGCCGAGCCCCCTCACCTTCCAAAGGCCCTGCCGGCGATCGGCGCCGAAACTGTGGAAGGCATCGCCGTCCGCCAGCTTTTCGATCGCGACGCGCTGTGCGCCCGAACGGCGCCAGACGTCCTCAACGCAGTCATATGCCGTGGTGCTGCGCGCGGAGACGATCTTGGCCCCGTCAGCGTTCGACAGGCCGCGGATCACCCGTAGGCCAAGCCGCACCGCCAGATAGCGCCCGCCTGTTCGCTCGAGGGTGCAATCCCACCGGCTCGCATTGACGCAAGGTGGCCGCACCTCGACCCCGTGCTCGCGCGCGTCGCGGACGATCTGTGCGGGCGCGTAGAAGCCCATGGGCTGCGCGTTCATCAGCGCGGCGCAGAACACGTCCGGATGATGGTGTTTCATCCAGCTGCTCGCGTAGGAGATCTTGGCGAAGCTGGCGGCGTGGCTCTCGGGGAAGCCGTAGGAGCCGAAACCCTCAAGCTGGCGGAAGGTGCGCTCGGCGAAGTCGCGGGGATAGCCGCGTGCGACCATGCCCTCGATCAGCTTCTCGCTGAAATGGCTGACCCCGCCGGTAAATTTGAAGGTGGCCATGGCGCGGCGCAGCTGGTCCGCCTCGGCCGGCGTGAAGCCCGCGCCGACGATGGCGACCTTCATGGCTTGCTCCTGAAACAGGGGAACGCCGAGGGTCTTTTCCAACACCGCGCGCAGCTCCGGGCGCGGGTATTCCGGCCGTTCCAGCCCCTCACGCCGGCGAAGGTACGGGTGGACCATGTCACCCTGGATCGGTCCCGGCCGCACGATCGCGACCTGGATTACGAGGTCATAGAAGCGGCGCGGCTTCATGCGCGGCAGCATGCTCATCTGCGCACGGCTTTCGATCTGGAAGGTGCCGAGCGTGTCAGCCTTCTGGATCATGGCATAGACGTCAGGGTCATCATCCTGTAAGTCTGCCAGTCCGACACGAATACCTTTGTCTTGTTCAAGTAGATTGAACGCCCGGTTCATGCACCCGAGCATACCGAGGCCGAGAACGTCGACCTTCATAAATTTTAGACTGTCGATGTCATCTTTGTCCCACTCAATGATTTGCCGGTCTTCCATTGCGGCAGGTTCAATAGGAACTAGACCATCAAGGCGATCATGCGTCAGCACGAACCCGCCTGGATGCTGCGACATGTGGCGCGGCACGCCGATCAGCTTGCGCGCGAGGTCGAGCGTCAAGCGCAGGCGACGATCCGCGATGTCGAGGTTTAGCTCGTCGACCTGCTTCTCGCCGACACCCTCGGCCGACCAGCCCCACACGAGGCCGGCGAGCGAGGACGTCAAATCCTCCGGTAGCCCGAGCGCCTTTCCAACGTCACGCACCGCGCCGCGCGCGCGGTAACGGGTCACGACCGCGGTCAGCGCCGCCCGATCACGCCCATAGGTCTCGTAGATCCACTGGATGATCTCCTCGCGGCGCTCATGCTCGAAGTCGACGTCGATGTCGGGCGGTTCGCGGCGCTCCCCCGACACGAAGCGCTCGAACAGCAGCTCGTGCTTGATGGGGTCGATGGAGGTGACGCCAAGCACGAAGCACACGCAGCTGTTTGCGGCCGAGCCGCGGCCTTGGCAGAGGATCCCGCGCCGACGCGCCTCCCGCACGATCGCATAGACGGTAAGGAAGTACGGCGCGTAGCCAAGCTCGCTGATCAGCCGCATCTCATGCGCCATCTGGTTGGTGTACGCTTCGGGCACCTCGCCATCGAACATCCGCTCGACCGCTTCGGTCGCCAGCTTCTCCAAGGCTTCTTGCGCCGTCAGCTCCTCGATCAGGCGCTCGTGCGGATACTGATAGGCCAGCTCGCCAAGGTCGAAGGTGCAGATGCGTGCGATGTCGACGCTTGCCTGCAGCGCGTCCGGATAGGCGCGGAATCGCCGAACCATCTCGTCGGGCGACTTGAGCGCCCGATCGGCGTTCACCTCGCGGCGATAGCCGAGCTCGTCGACGGTGCATTTCTCTCGCACTGCGGTCACGACGTCCTGCAGCAGCCGTGCCTCGGGCGCATGGTAGAGCACGTCACCGGTCACGACGGCGCGGACACCTGCTCCGCCCGCCTGCCGGGCCAACGCATCGATGCGAACCGCGTCCCCTGGCCGGCGCCGCTGGAACAGGGCCATATAGCCGCGACGCCCGTAGATAGCCTTCAGGTCCTTCAGTGCGGCGACGTTCTCCTCATCCGCCTCGTGCGGCAGCAGGATGGCGACAACACCCTCGGACCACGGCTCGAGGTCGTGCCAGTGGAGGAGGCAGCCGCCCTTACCTGCCCGCTTCTTACCGACGGTGAGCAGCCGCGTGATCCTCGACCAGGCGGGCCGGTCGGTCGGATAGAGCAACAGGCGCCGGCCGCAGGACAGATCGACGCGCGTGCCCGCGATCGAGCGGACACCTGTGGCTTTCTGTGCCTCCCACGCGCGCACGACACCCCCAACCGTGCCAATGTCGCTGACGCCGATCGCGGGATAGCCGAGCAGCGCCGCGGCCGCGAACAGCTCCTCCGGCGACGACGCGCCGCGCAGGAGCGAGAAGTGGGTGAGCACCTGCAGCTCGACATAGTGGGTCATCCGAAGACCCCGTGCATCCACCAGGACAGGTCGCCGGTCTCGTCCTCGAAGCCGTCACCCCGCCTGAAGACCCAGTACCGCCCTCCGGCCTCATCCTCGACGCGGTAATAGTCGCGCACCGCCCATATCTCGGCATCGCGCCGCCACCATTCGCCGTGCACACGCTCAGGGCCGTCGCCAGCAACGACCTTGTAGGTCTTGCCGCGCCATTCGAACCGGCGGGGTGGCTGGTCCGGCATCAGCGCCATCACGCGCGCCAGTGGTTCCGGCCGGGCAAAAAGGCGGATCGGCCGCTTCCACGCCGGCCATGATCCTGGCATCTCCACCGGGTCGGAGCGGGTGACGGCCCGTTCCGGCACATGGCTCTCGACAGGCGCAAGCCGGTAGACGGCATAGCTCCCGATCCTGCCGGCGATGACGTCGACCAGGCGTGCCGGGTCTCGCACCAGCGTCTCGCCGGCGAGGACCGCGCCAAGGTCGACCGCATCCAGCGGTTCGGTATGCGGCGCTACCAGCCAGAATTGCTCGAGCCCCATGCCGGGGTCGATCCGTTCAATCCTGAGCTTCAGGAGCCTGAGGAGGTGCGACACCTCGCGCGTCGGCCGCGACGTGCCGACACCCACGACCTGTTCCGTGCCATCGACGCGCAAGCCCGTGAGGCGGAGTGCCCGTGCGCCCAAACCTCGCGCCTGCAGGACCTGCGCAAGGTCGTTCAGCAGATCGCCCATGACCTGTTCGATCGCCTCGGCCGTGCCGATTGGCTCAAGGAGGCGACGCTCGACGATCGGAACCTCGGCATCCTCGCGCGGGGTGATTGGCTCGGCCACTGCGCCGAGCGCCTGGTCCAGACGCGTGATCGCCGGCAGACCGAGCCGACGCGCCAGTGGCCCACGCGCGACCGGCAGCAGATCCGCTACCGTCTCGAAGCCAAAGCGTTTGGCAGCGCTGAGCGCGCTCGGTGCCAAGCGCAAGGCGACGATCGGCAGCGGCGAAATCGCACTGGCGGTCCCACCCGGCTCGACGCGGATGATCTCGCTGCGGCCGAAGCGAGCGAGGGCATGAGCCGCCCCTGCCGTGTCAGCGACGGCCACGCGCGCGGTGAAACCGGCACGACGGCAGAAGGCGATCAGCCGCCTGCAGAATCGCTCCTCGCCACCATGCAGATGCGCGCAGCCCGCAAGGTCGATCCAAAGCCCATCAGCAGGCGAGACGGCAGCAATGGGTGACCAGCGTCGAACCGCGAACAGCGCAAGGCGATCGAGGAGTGCAGCATCAGCCTCCGGCTCGGCTGGACGGAAGTCGAGATCCGATACGAGCGCGCGCGCGTGGGTCGCAGCCATACCGGGCTGAATGCCGAGCGACCGCGCGCCTTCGCACGCAGCAACCACCTCCTCGCGCCGGCCGGTCTTCCCGATGAGCGCCAAGGGTGGAAGGCCATCGGTTTTAATATCCAACGGCGATGCTTTCCGCGCCGGATGCCCTGTGATTACGGTCTTATAAAGATGACTTGCTGCCTCTGAACGACGGCCGAGCTCGCGCATGGGCGGCTGCGCATGCGTTGGCAGCGCCGCAATCTGCGTCTCGACGTCGGCGCGGGAAGGCAGGCCTTCGCGTGCCCACCGCGCACCTGGCCGCCAACCGCCGCCCCGCGGCACCGAACAGGCGCCGGGGTCGTCATCTACCGGCAGCTCGAGGACAGGCCGTTCAGGCTGCCGCGAAGCGGACCGTTCCAACCGTCTCAGCCGCTCGATGGCCAAGTCCGGCAGGAACAGCGAGACGACCCGTCTCATCGCTGCCCTCCACAATCAGGGAGAACCCCTCACCCCCACGCTGGCGAGCGCACTCCACTGCCCATCTCGCCCTTCCTACACCCGCGACCTCAAGCCGCTCGGACGGCGCGGTGCCGATCCTCCAGCGGGTCCAGGCCGCAGATGGTTCGGCAAGCGGATCCTCGCCCAGACCACGTCGACGACGTAGAAGCAGGACGGGCATGTCAGCTTCTGCCGCGACCAACTGCAGACGGCGGGTTGCAACCAAGGAGACTTTGCTTGCCTCCGCGACGATCGCAGACGGTGTACCGTCGCGCACCGCATCCTCGATCACCGCCAAGAGGGCCGCGTCATCACGCGGTTGGGCATGGATGACGGCTGCGGCCGGCAGCCCGATCTGTTCCAGCGCCGGTGCATACAGGTCGGCGCGGCAGCTTGCCCATAACACCGGCCCGCCTGTTGCAGCTGCTTCACGCGCAGCGATGCTGGCGAGGAAGAGGGTCGTTGCTGCGTCGTCGACCATCGTGCCGCTCTGCGCCGTCGCCTCGTGTAGCGCGCCAGCGCGAAGGCCCCCTGCCCCAAGCCGTCCATCGATCGCGTCGACGCCGAAAGGCATGATGCGGAAGTCGGTCGCGGGTGTGGCGATCGTCCGAAGATGCGCTATGGTCGGCACTGATGAATCAAGGGCGGCGGGCATAAGGGTTAGACTCTACTCGTTCCCTTTATGTTCCGTTACCGAGCCGCGTTGGTCAACCCCATTGCGATCGGTTGAGTGCATTGCACCCGATCATACGGGAGGCACGGGGGGGGGCGTCGTTTGAGTGTTCGGAGCTTTGCGGCGGGGTTTGGGACCGCTGCAGTCATCGGGGTTACAGCATCACTCTGGCTCGTCAAAGTGGCGGAAAATCGCCCTCTCAGGTACCCGCCCAAGACCTTCTATGACGATAGGGACGACCGCGCGAGCGACACCGGGTTCATCTCTGCCGAAGGAACGATAGTTGGGCCGGATATGGACGGTCGGACTTTTTTGCATATCGAGTGCCGTCGGGGCGAAGGCTCCTGCCGCATCGCCGACTTATCGAACCTGGGCGCCGCGCGGTCGGTTTTCCTGCACACCGATGAATATCCGATCAAATCGTGGAATGCGGACACCGTAGTCGCGGAAAGCGACCCTCCATCGTATGGCTGCAACCGTGTGAGGTTGACCATCCAGCGGCAGGCGCAATCGGTCGAGTATCTCCGCATCCCTATGCCGCAGTCAGACAAATCGCGGTGTCAGGCGTTCGATCGGAAGCCATATCAGTGGACGTTGAGCAACCAGGCTACCTGATTGACGTAGGCTCTGTGGTTCAGCTGCGCGACTGGCGACGCTTATAAATCGATGTTCCTCGCCTGCATCGCCTGGGCAGCGAGATCGGCAATCGGCCCTATCCCGCCTACTGCCTCATAGATCACGGTGACGTCGTGGTCCTCAAGCTTGTCGAGCATCAGCGCTCATGTCCCTCCCGCCCTACAGTCCCGACTTTCAACCCGATCGAGAAGGCCTTAGCCCGCCTCAAGGCATGCTGCGCAGGGCCGGTGAGCGCACAGTATCCAAGTTTTTCCCTCATCGGCCGGTTGGTCAACCTGTTCCAACCGAAGGAATGCGCCAACTACTTCAGCTCCTGCGGATATGACTCAGAATGAACGGGAAAACGCTCTAGATGTCCATGGCGACCTACGCCTCACGAGGTGGAACGCCGCCCGGCAGTTTAACCTCATACTGTCTCACCCTGCTTCGGATGTCACGTCCGTCGCATGCCGCAGCACGACCGCCACCGACTTGTAGGCCGGGGTGCCGCTCGCCTCGTCATGGTCGTCGAGCGGGACGAGATGGTTCGCCTCGGGGAAGTAGGCCGCGACGGAACCACGCGCGATCGCGTGCGCCACGGCCACCTGACTTCTCAGAACCCGATCCGATGCCGCGACCACGTCCACCACATCACCGTGGGCGAGGCCCACGGCAGCCAGGTCTTCGGCATTCACGAAGACCACGTCGCGGCGTCCGGTTATGCCGCGGTATCGGTCGTTGTTGCCGTAGATGGTGGTGTTGTACTGGTCATGGCTTCGGATTGTGGTGAGCAACAGTGCGCCTTCGGCCTTGCCGCCGGTGCTGTCGACGCCCTCCGCCACGAGGAAACAAGCCTTTCCATCGGCCGTCGGCCAAACCCTCGACGATGGTCCCACCGGCAACCTAAATCCCAGCGGCACCCTCACACGAGCGTTGAAATCGCCGAAGTCGGGGAACACCGCGGCGATCGCCTCGCGTATCCGGTCGTAGTCGGCGACCATCCCGTCCCAGTCGATCGCCCCTCTTCCGAGGGTTGCCTTCGCCAGTCCCGCCACGATGGCGGGTTCGGAGAGCAGCCCCTTCGCAACGGGCTTCAGCCGGCCTCTCGAGGCGTGCACCATGGACATTGAGTCCTCGACGGTAACGAACTGGACACCGGATGCCTGCACGTCCTGCTCGGTCCTTCCGAGGCAGGGTATCACGATCGTCTCGCGTGCCTGCAGAAGACATGTTCGATTGAGCTTCGTCACGACCGTTACTGCGAGGTCCATGCGCCTGTAGGCGGCAAAGCACTTTTCGGGATCGGGCATCGCGACCGCCAGATTGCCGCCAAGTGACACCACTGCCTTAGAGCGCCCGTCCAGCATCGCCTTGAACGACTCAACCACGCCGTGGCCGTGCCGACGTGGAGAAACGATCCCGAAGGTCGCATCGAGGCGCGCCAAAAAGGCTTCGGTGGGCTGCTCGGTGATGCCGACGGTCCGGTCGCCCTGGACGTTGCTGTGCCCGCGCAATGGACAGATGCCGGCTCCCAGCTTTCCGAAGTTCCCGCGCATCAGCAGTAGATTCGCGATCTGCTGGACGTTCTGCGTCCCTTGCCGATGCTGTGTTACCCCCATCCCGTAGCAGACGATCGCGCGGTCGGCGGCGGCGTAGGTGGCCGCCATGGCCTCCATCTCCGTTCGGGAGAGACCGGATCCGCGCTCGAGGTCGGCCCAGCTCGTGCGTTCCAGGTCTGCGACGAGCGCCTCGATCCCGTTCGTGTGGTCCGCGATGAACTGATGGTCGAGGACGCCCCGTCCTCCCTTCTCGACATCGGCAGCGTCCATCGCGACCAACGCCTTCATCAGCCCCTTGAGCATCGCTAGATCGCCGCCGACGCGGACCTGATGGTAGGAGGACGCGAGCGGCACGCCGCCGGGTCTCAGCATGTCGCACATGTGCTGCGGGGACTGGAAGCGCTCCAGCCCCCGCTCGCGCATTGGGTTGGCGACCATGATGGCTGCGCCGCGGCGAGCCGCGGCGCGTAGCGACGTCAGCATGCGTGGATGGTTCGTGCCCGGATTGTGCCCGATGCAGAGGATGGCGTCAGCGTGCTCGAAATCCTCGAGCGTGACCGTTCCCTTGCCCACTCCGATCGATTGAGGGAGCCCGACGCTGGTCGCCTCGTGGCACATGTTTGAGCAGTCGGGAAAGTTATTGGTTCCGAAGCAGCGTACGTAGAGCTGCCAGAGGAAGGCCGCCTCGTTCGATGCCCGTCCCGAACAGTAGAATTCTGCTTGGTCGGGATCGTCGAGCCGACGCAGCGCCTCGCCCGCGAACCTGAACGCCTCCTCGTAGGAGATGGGCTCGTAGTGGTCCGTGGCCGCATTGTAGCGCAGCGGTCGGGTGAGCCTGCCGGCTCCCTCCAAATCGTGATCGCTCCAGTTCCAGAGCTCGCTGGCGCTGTGACGTGCGAAGAAGTCCTCGTCGACGCGCTTGGCGGTGGCCTCCCATGTGACTGCCTTTGCGCCATTCTCGCAGAACTCGAAGGAGGAGCCCTCCTTCGGATCCGGCCAGGCGCAGCCCGGGCAGTCGAAGCCGTCCGGCTGGTTGACGGACAGAAGAGCGCGTGCGTCCGCCATTTGGTGACGAACCGCCTTCGCGACGGCACGAAGCGCGCCCCAGCCACCCGCCGCTCCGCCGTAGGGGCGCACGCCGGCCGGATCGATTTTCCTCATATTATGCACTCGCAGAATACTTGTTTCGATGCTGCATAGCGATTCCGCGCCGCGGCACCACCCCCTTCGCGAGATGCATCCTGTAGCCGTCGCGCACGCGATCGCACGTGGCTCCGTTGCGGCCTACTTCACCGAGGCGAACCATCTTATCCCGCCCGACGATCACACAGGGGGAGCGGCACCCCGGCTTTCAGGTCGGTGGCGGCCGTGCTGCGGCGTGCGACAGGCGTGGCGTTCGAACCCGGATGAACGGATCGTGGTGAACTCGCAGGGCTGCCAAGCGCCGAGCCACCCGCAGACGAGCTCCGGTCCCACATGGCGCACTTGGTTGCGGAACCAGTCGCCAGTGGTCCCTCCACGGTCGTCCTCGAGCGACGTCGGGCGTCGCGGGAGGGCGGTGGGGAGGCGGGTCAGAGCTTGCGGGTGAGTTCTGGCACAATCTCGAAGAGATCGCCGACGAGGCCCAGGTCCGCGACCTGAAAGATGGGGGCATCCTCGTCCTTGTTGATGGCGACGATGATCTTGGAATCCTTCATGCCCGCTAGGTGCTGTATGGCGCCGGAGATGCCCACCGCCACGTAGACCTCAGGAGCGACGATCTTGCCGGTCTGGCCGACCTGGTAGTCGTTCGGAACGTATCCCGCATCCACGGCGGCTCGGCTGGCGCCGACACCCGCGCCCAGCCTGTCGGCTAGAGGCTCGATCAGTTCGGCGAACTTCTCGCCGGAGCCAAGCGCGCGCCCCCCCGCCACGATGACGCGCGCGCTCGTCAGTTCGGGACGGCTCGACGCGGCGATCTCCTGACCGATGAACGAGGACAGTCCCTTGTCGCCGGACGTGGGAACAGCCTCGACCGTTCCGCTACCGCCCTTGCGAGCCGCCTTCTCGAACGCGGTGGTGCGAACGGTGACGACCTTCTTCACGTCGGACGACCGGACGGTTGCGACGGCGTTGCCCGCGTAGATCGGGCGCGTGAACGTGTCTTCCGCTTCCACGGACAGGATGTCGCTGATCTGCATGACGTCCAGCAGGGCCGCCACGCGTGGCGCGATCGCCTTGCCTGCGGTAGTGGCCGGCGCGACGAAGGCATCGTGATTAGCCATGAGCTGGACGACGAGCGGCGCCACGTTCTCCACCAGTTGATGCGCGTAAGCCGCATCGTCGGCCACATGCACCTTGTCGACGCCGGCGATCCCGGTTGCCTCCTGAGCGGCGCTCTGGACGTCCTGACCGACCAGCAGCAGGTGGACCTCGCCAAGCTTCGATGCTGCGGTGACTGCCGAAAGAGTGGCATCCTTGACGGAGGTGCCGTCGTGCTCGACCCAGACCAGCGTTCTCACTTCGCGACTCCCATCGCATGCAGCTTCATGATGAGTTCGTCGACGTCCGCGACCTTCACTCCACTTGCGCGAGCCGACGGTTCGGCCACGCGGAGCGTCTCCAGGCGGGGCGAGAGGTCCAGACCGAAATCGTCGGCGCTTTTCTGCGCCAGCGGCTTGGACTTGGCCTTCATGATGTTGGGGAGGGAGGCGTAGCGTGGCTCATTTAGGCGCAGGTCGGCCGTCACGATCGCGGGCAGGCGATATCGGTCCGTCTCGAGCCCTCCGTCGACCTCGCGGGTCACCGTCACGCTGTCGCTCGCGAGCTCGACATGCGATGCGGATGTGGCCTGCCCCCATTCGAGGAGTCCGGCCAGCATCTGCCCCGTCTGGTTGTTGTCGTCATCGATCGCCTGCTTGCCGAGGATCACCAACTGCGGCTGCTCCTCGTCCACGATCGCCTTCAGAACCTTCGCTACGCCCAGTGGTTCGACCTTCAGGTCGCTCGCAACGAGGATCGCCCGGTCCGCGCCCATAGCGAGGGCCGTGCGTAGCGTCTCCTGCGCCTTCACCTCGCCGACCGAAACGACGACCACCTCGGTCGCCTTCCCCTTCTCCTTCAGCCGGATCGCCTCCTCGACCGCGATCTCGTCGAAGGGGTTCATGCTCATCTTGACGTTCGCGAGGTCAACCCCCGTTCCGTCAGCCTTAATGCGCGGCTTGACGTTGTAGTCGAGCACACGCTTGATCGGTACCAGCACCTTCATCTGATTTCTCCCGGTCGATGGGACATTCTCCTACCGGGAGTTACGTACACGCATAATTATACGCAAGAAGAATTAATGGTCGGCGGTCTTACCTGCGGCTCGCAGCAAAGGTCCAAGCCCCGTCTCATGCAGCCAAGGACCACCTGCGGTCAGTTCGTCGGACGACGCATGGAAAACGCAGCCTCGGGTACGATCTCGAAGTAGTCGGCGGCATAACCGGCCCGGAGCACGATGCCGGCCCCGGCCGTGTCAAACAGTCCGTCACGCAGGAAGGCGGGGTCGATGTGGACGCCCACGATTTCACCGATCGTCAGCCAGGCGCCCGCGGACGCTCCCATCAAGTCCGTGAGCGGGTGCACGTCGATCAGGCGACACTCCAGAGCCACCGGCGCTTCCGCTACGCGGGGACACTCGATGACCTTGCAGGAGGCCGCTTCGAGCCCCGCTCCCTTGAACTCGTCCGCCGAAGGCGCCGCGGATTGTGCCGTCTCGTTCATCGCTTCGGCATGGCGACGAGTGACCAGGTTGCATGCGAACACCTCGGTCTCGCGGATGTTCTCCAAGGAGTCCTTCGCCCCGATGCTGGAGAAGCCCACGATCGCGGGTCTGTCGCACAGCATGGAGAAGAAGCTGTAGGGCGCGAGATTGGCCACTCCTGCGGCCGATCGGGTCGATATCCACCCGATCGGCCTCGGTCCCAGAATCGCACGCAGCGGGTCCCTGGGGAGACCATGACCTGCGCGAGGTTCGTAGAAGTGCCAGTCGTTCATGTTTTTCCGTCCTGCTTCCGCTTGACTGCCATCTGGTCGCGACAGTCCGGCTGTCGCCTGACGGCGGCAAGGATGTCAGTGAACCGCCGCTGGACCGCCTGCACCGAAGGACGCCGACACTTCGCTCCTATTTCGCCCCGGTACCTGCAAGATAGGCGATGACCGCCTTCCGGTCACTGTCCTTGGCGAGACCACCGAAGGCCATCGCAGTACCCGGGTACGCCGCCATCGGATTCTTCAGGAAGGCATCAAGCTTCTCGGGAGTCCAACTCCCATCGGCCTTTGCCAGAGCCTGCGAGTACGGAAAGTCCGCCACGCCTCCTATCTTGCGCCCCAACACCCCGGCGAGGTTGGGACCCGCAGGCGATGGTGCGCCGGCCTCCGCGGAATGGCATACAGCGCAGTTGGTGAAGACCTTCTTTCCGGCCTGGACCTGCATCGTGTTCCGCGCCAGTGCGGAATAGTCGGGGGATGCCGTCTGCGTCGAAGCGGAGCCGCCGCCCTGTCCGCTCCCGCCCGCCGGCTGCTGCGAACAGGCTGCGAGCACGGCGAGACTCGCGATGGCGAACACCTTGAACGCGTCGGACCTCGGCGAGTTGTCATCCATTGCTGGTCTTCTCCTTCTCTAGCATCGCGGTCATCTCACGACTGGCGCGGATGCCGCTCTCGACTGCTCCGTCGATGTAGGCGTGCCAACCGTCGGCGGTACCGGAGCCGGCGAAGAACAGGCGACCCTCGGGCTTGGCCATATCCTTGTACTTCTGGAACCAGCCGGCGCGGTATGCCGGCCACGCCTGCTTCGAAAACGGGTCTTTCACCCAATTGTAGGGCGCGATGTCGGTTATCTCGACGCCAGGATGGATCTTGCGCAGTTCGGCATTGACCGCGTCCTGATCGTTGATGTCGAGGAGCGACTGGCGGCCAAGCGTCGCCTTCAGGATCGTGCCGATCTCCGCATCGGACTCCTCGGTCTGGATCGCACTGAGTGGGTTGGGATCGTCGCAGAAGGTGAAGGTGTTGCCGATGTTCTGCTTGATGCGCATGTACATCGTGGCGCCGTCGCAGAGGTCGCCGTTCTTGATGAACGCGCGCTTCTCCGCGGATAGACCGGGCTTGAACTCAATGTCGGGATAGACCTGGGTCGGTAGCGTGAGAACGACCGCCTTGGTTTCGACGGTCTGGCCGTCTGCCGTTCGCAGAGTGACGCCCTTGGCGGTCGTCTCGACCTGCTTGACCACCGTGCCCAGTCTCACGTCGGCCTTGCTGTCGTCGAGGATCGCCTTGGCGAGCGCCGCGGTGCCTCCACGCGCGATGTGCCAGTGCTTCTCGGAATCCGTGAACGTGTAAGGGTCCCAGGCGGCGGCGGCGAACATCTTGACGTAGCTCATGTAGCTGAAGGTGTTTGTGGGGGAACCGCCGTAGAGCACCAGTTCCGCATTCAACGAGGCACGCTGGATCGGGTCCAGATCGAGCTTGTCCATCCGCTCCGCGGCCGAGATCGTGTCCAGCTTCGCCACCTCTGGATTCGAGAACGGCGAGAAGGGTCGCGGGAAGAGCGTCTTGGCGCCTTCGCAAAACTTGTCGAAAGCCTCGTTGTACCCGGTGTCGAACCGAGCGGGCGGGACGTCGTGGACCTTGCCATCGGCGGTCATGACGTAGGCCTTGTCCAGATCACGCAGCGGCACCTCCTCGAAGCCGAAGCCGTAGCGCTGCATCTCCGAGAAGACGTGCGGCTGGACCCAATGGACCGATGACCCGCCCAGCTCGATCTGTCGACCGAGGAACTTGCTGGTGAACGTTCGCCCGCCGATCCGCGGACGCGCCTCTAACACCACCACGCGCCAGCCCTTCGCGGCCAGTTCGCGGGCAGCCGTGATTCCAGCGTAGCCGGCTCCAACGACGGCGACGTCGTAGGGGCCCTTGTCCTTTCCGTCGCGCGCCTCCCGGTTCGGGTTCTCCTTGGCGCAGCTCGCCAAGGCGATCGTACCGGCGGCCGCGGCCCCGAACCTCATCAGCGAGCGTCGATCGATCCGGCTGCCCGTCGCCGTGCCGTCATCCCCGTCCATCGTCATCGTCATTCGTCTCCTCTCCACCGCCGGTACCCCGCTGGGATCACGCCGCGGCGTTGATCACCTGAAGCCGGGTGTACTCGTTCACGCCTTCCAGTCCTCCCTCCGACCCGAGGCCGGACTGCTTGACGCCTCCGAACGGGATCTCGGGATGGATCGCGGTGTGCTGGTTGATCCAGACGCTGCCGGCCGTGATGCCACGGGCGAGTCGGCGGGCACGATCCAGATCACTAGTCCAGATGGACGCGCCCAGGCCGTACGCTCCAAGATTGGCGCGAGCGACCGCGTCGGCCTCGTCGGTGAAGCGCAGGAGCGGAACGACCGGGCCGAACTGCTCGTCGGTCACCAGAGGCGCGTCGTCCGCCAGGTCGGCGATGACGGTCGGCTCGATGAAGTAGCCGGGCCGATTGGCTACATGGCCCCCGATAAGCACCGTGCCGGACGCCGCCGCCTCCTCGATCATGCCGCGGACCTTGTCGAACTGCATCTGGTTCTGCACCGGTCCGAGGGTGACGCCTTCCTCGTCGCCGGCACCCATCCTGATCTCGCGTGTCGCAGCGACGAACCTGTCGCGGAAGTCGTCGTACACCTCGGCGGCGACGTACAGACGCTTGGGCGCGGCGCAGACCTGACCGGCGTTCAGGAACACGGTGGCGGCCAGACCCCGCGCGGAGGCCTCCACATCCGCGTCCGCAAGAACGATCGCCGGGTCGTTGCCGCCGAGTTCCAGGGTCACCCGCTTCATATCGTCGGCGGCACTCCGCATGACCGCCTTCCCGGTATTGGTGGAGCCGGTGAACGATACCTTCGCCACGTCCGGGTGACCGGTCATACGGGCACCGAGATCGTTGTCGTCGGCCACGATGTTGAAGACGCCGCGCGGAAAGACGTCGGCCGCGAGACGACCGAGTTCCAGCGTCGTCAGCGGCGTCGAGGGCGCGGGCTTCAACACGACAGTGTTGCCGGTGATGAGGGCGGGCGCGTACTTGTTGCTCGCCAGGATCATCGGGAAGTTCCAGGGGGTGATCGCGGCCACAACTCCGAGCGGACGCCGCTCGACCTCGTAGGGCCCCGTGGGATGATCGCGCACCTCGGCCTTGAGCTCGACGTCCGCGTAGAACCGGATCCCACGCACGGTCGCATCGACCTCGTAGCGCGCCTCGCCCCATGGCTTGCCCTGCTCACGTACGAGCAGGCTGGCGAAGGCGTCCGCCTCCTCATCCAACCGCCGCGCGAACTCGACCAGGCACTTACGACGTTCGGCCCAGGATGTCGCCGCCCATTTCGGGAAGGCGCCAACCGCGGCCTGCACCGCCTCGTCGAGCTGCGCGCCGTCGGCCACGTAGGCCTCCGCGAACGGCTCTCCGGTCGATGGATCGATCACCGGGATCGTGCGGGCCCCTTCGACGAGCTGGCCGTCGATAAGCATC
Organism: Sphingomonas sp. Sph1(2015); assembly: GCF_001970915.1. NCBI lineage: Bacteria > Pseudomonadati > Pseudomonadota > Alphaproteobacteria > Sphingomonadales > Sphingomonadaceae > Sphingomonas > Sphingomonas sp. Sph1(2015). The sequence goes on along the minus strand of NZ_MQUI01000005.1, from coordinate 54,643 downwards.
CTGTAAGCGGTCATTGCTGATCCTGTCGCTCTGTGTGTGATGGAGAAGTGGCGGACGCGGGTCGTCCCGCCGGGATGTGCGCCACGCATGTGACCTCGACGCGGATCGCGGCGCTGATGAAGCCTGCGACCTGCACCCCGGCAACGGAGGGCCCGTCGCAATCCCGGTAGAACTCCTTCCGGTACGGAAATAGACGCTCGGCGTACTCTTCACCGGTGCAGGAGTAGTAGATGGTCTCGCTGACGACGTCGGCCGCCGATCCCCCATGAGCCGCAAGCACCCTGCTCATCTGTTCGTAGACGACCTTGAACTGCAGCGCGGCATCATCGTGGTGCAGTTCGTTGCCCGATGCGTCCACCGCGGTGAGGCCGCCTATGAACACGAGGTCGCCGGCGCGGACGGCGATGGACATGCAGTAGTCGCGCTCCATCGAGGGCATGAGGTGGAATGAGGTCGAAGGCATGTGCGGTTCGCTTCCGGATTCAGTAGATTGGGCGCGGCGGCGGGGATGCCACGCGGGCCTGACGGGTCGAGGACACCAGCAGTGCGGCGAGCAACGCCGGCAGCGGCGTGACGACCAAGACCGCGGTAAGTGAAGCGCGCGCGAGCACCAGAGTGCCGATCGCAGGACCAACCGACTGGGCGGCCACGTTCACCACGTAGATCATTCGCGTGTAGCGATGGCTCGGATCGTTCTCCGCGGTCATTGACATGTAGAACGCCAGTCCCATGCACCAAGCGGATGCGTAGATCGCGAAGGCGACGGTGAAGAACGCAGTGGAATGCGCGAGGTATATGCCGAGGATCGACGCCAGGAACACGGCCGTCGTTACGCCTACCCAGCGCAGATGACGCCCGGTCTCCCCGAAGATCGTGGGAATTAGGCTGCCCAACGCCGAGAAGATGTAGCCGAACGCCATGGCGTTCGCGACGGATCCCTGATCGAGCCCGTTGGTGAGGCCGATCCGCTCTATGAAAGCGTAGATCACGTTGACGCTGACGCCGAAGAGCAAAAGTCCCAGCAACGCAACGCGGCCGGCATTCCGAGCGCCGCCCCTCATCTGCGGTACGTCCTCCGGCAGGACCGGGTCCGAGGGACCATCGAGACCGCGCGGAAGCAGCAGGGCAAGCACCGCGCCGACGCCGAGCCAAAGCGCTCCCGAGCCCAAGGCGGCGGCATCTCCGAAGTGCGTACGCAGGGCCTCAAGCAGCCAAATTGCAACCGCCGAGAGCGTCATGCCGAGAGCGAGCCCGACTCCGTAGGCACGCACCGGGACGGCGGCCTGAGCCAGCACGCAGGCGGTGACGGTCGTGATGAGCACCACGCCGAAGCCGGCGACGAAGCGGATGACGCATAGGGCAAGATAACCATCGGCGAACGCGGTCAATGCGTTGCCGAGAGTGGCGACGAGCGACGCTGAGACGATGATCGTCCTCCAACGCGCTCGAGGCATGAGGAAGAAGCCGGCGACCGCGCCGAGCACGCCGCCGGCTTGATCGACCGATTGCACGAGGCCTGCCTGACTAAGGGGCAGGCCCAGATGATCGACGTACAGTCCGATGAAAAACGGCGCGATGTCGATCAGTATGAGCGAGAAAGCATACAGCACGCAGGCGATGACAAGGGCGCGCCCGGAAACCGCGCTGGTGACCTGGGCGAAGTTCCCGCCAGGCGACTGGCTGACCGCCCCGCTCACAGAACCCGTTTCCACTCGACGGCGCAATGCGCAAAGCGGCACCCGTTGCTGCTCATCGCAACCGGACGGACGGACACGGCGATCGGCTCCGACACAAAAGAAACGGATCTCTCCAAGCTCATGCCGTCATCTTCCTAAATGGGCAGCTTCGTAGTTGCTTGGGTCGCCGAGCCCCATTGCCGTCCGTGGTGCGCACGGATTGCCATCGAGAGTCGCGTGGCGGCCGCCTTGACCATAGCCCGCCCGGCGGAGTGAGCAACATATTTATACAGGTGCACATTTTCAATGCGAGCCTCCACCTTGTTGAACATGCTGGCGCCAGATGCCCCCTGCCCCTCCCTGAACGAAATCAGGCTGCCCTTTCCTCGAAAGTCAAGGCGAACCCGGTGAGCGACGGAACCGCCACCAACGGTCCTAGAATTATACGAAGCAATAATTATTGACCGAATTGAAAGTGTCTCATAGCAATGATCATCCGCCCGGATCGCATCCGGCCTGGACAGCTCTGAGCGAAACATCGCGGAACTGTCGTCGAAGCTGGTGGCGAAACCAGGTTCCAGGAAGCGGGAGGACGTCTCAGGACCAATCTAAGGGGAGAGCTTTTCATGCATGTTCCATACGCTCCGCGCCTTCCGCTGGCGGTGCTCGCGACCGCGCTCTGCACTGTTTGGCCGATCGCCGCGCAAGCCCAGAGCGCCTCAACACCCGGTGCGGCAACGCCGAAGGCCATGACAGATGGCCAAGCTCCAGTCGAAGCCCAGGCCGCTGATTTGCCACAGCAGCGCACTGACGGCGCGGACAACGGCGATATCGTCGTCACGGCGACTCGGCGTGCACAGCGGATCCAAGACGTGCCGATTGCAATCTCAGCGCTCGGAGCGGAAGCGATTCAGGAACGTCAGGTGACCCAAGTCTCGGACATCGTCAAACTGTCTCCGAACTCGCAGGTGAGCTATCCATACGGCGAGGGTGGGCCGCCGAACTTTGTCATCCGCGGCATCTCGTCGACCGACTATTCACCGAACCAGAGCAAGCCGATCGCGATCTACATCGACGAAGGCATCCGCAATCTGCAGGCCTTCGAGTCGATGCCGGTCTTCGACGTTGAACGGGTGGAGGTCCTTCGCGGTCCGCAAGGAACGCTTTACGGGAAGAACGCGACCGGCGGCGCCGTCAACATCGTGACGATCAAGCCCGGTTTCACGTCGGAAGGCTATCTGACCGGAAGCTACGGCAACTTCGATCGGGTACGGCTGCAGGGCGCAGTCCAGACGCCCTTGATCAACGACGTGCTCTCGCTCCGGGTCGCCGGGCTGTACGTTCACGACACCGGCACCTTCCGCAATCTAGCTCCCGGGGCCGGCGACCTCAATCAGACCGACCTTTTCGCGATTCGCGGCGCACTGCAGTTCGAGCCTGCACCGGATTTCGAGGCGACGCTTCGCTACAACCACGTCAAGAGCGGAGGGCGGAACTACGCTCCGATCGCCTCGAACATCAACTTCAACGACCCCGCCATTCTCTTCCCGGGCAACAACCTGGGCAACCTGCCAGGCTCCAACAGGGACGGGCTCGGCTTCTTCGAGAATTCGCTTACGCGCACGCCGAAGCGCGATATCCGTATCGACGGCGTCAATCTGGTCATGAAGTGGAATGCGACGGACACCATCACGTTAAACTCTGTCACGACATATGACTGGGGCAAGTGGGTGGACGTCGTCGACTCTGACGGTCTTGAAATCGCCGTCGAGAGCCCCTTCGTCACGCGCGGTAAGAATCTGAAGCAGTTTGTTCAGGAACTCCGGGTTGCCACGTCCTTCAAGGGGCCGTTTAACGTCCAGGCTGGCGCGATGTACACGTGGGACAGCGCCGACGCCGGGTTCGACTTTCGTCTGTTCACTGATCCGGGATGCGGCGCGGCGTGCAGCCTGGGGCTGACCCCGACGGGGCGTGGCCTGACTCAGACGAACGACTTCCTGCAGAAGCGCGACAGCTACTCGGCTTACGTTCGTGCCGAACTCAAGCTCGCTCGGACGGTCACCGCAACCGGCGGCGTCCGGTTCAGCCGGGACAAGGTTGCGGTCAATCGCTACAACGCCTTCCTAGGCGACACGGCCGATACCTTCGCCGTCAACACGATCGCGAACGTCTCCGACCGGCGAACCTTCAACAACACCAGCTTCGAGGCGGGTATCAATTGGAAGCCCTCCGAGCAGGTGCTGCTCTACGCTTCGATGCGTGAAGGCTACCGGACGGGCGCAGTGAACGCCCAAGCCTTCAGCGACCCCTCGGAGGTGAACTTCGCCCCGCCCGAGACGGCGCGGACTTTCGAGGCGGGCTTCAAGTCGACGCTGCTCGATCGAGCCCTGACGGTCAACGGCTCCGTCTTCCAAACCGATTACAAAAACCAGCAGGTCATCGTGCCGGAAGGCCTGCTGCTTCCCCTGCGCTCGATCAGCGATGCGCGGGTCCGCGGGTTCGAAGGCGAGATCACCGCTAAACCGATCGACCGCGTCACCCTCGGGGTCGGCGTGGGCGTGCTCGACCCGAAATACGGGGACGACGCTGTGGTCACGGGCACCAGCGGCGTCGTGATCGCCGGAAACCAGATCGCGAACGCGGCGAAGTTCAGCCTCAACCTCAACGCCAACGTGGTGCTGCTCAAGCTGCAGGACGCGACCGTTGAGCTGAACGGCGACGGCGTGTACACTTCGCGTGTCTTCTACGACAATGCCGAAGCCCTGTCGCAGGATGGCTACTGGTTGGCGAATGCCCGCGTCGCCTACAACGCCGATCGGTTCTCCGTAGGGGCGGGCGTCAAGAACCTGTTCAACGAAAAGTACGTCTCCTACGGACTGCAGCTGAGGGCGCTCGGCTTCGACTTCCTCCAGAGGGGCGTACCGCGGATGTACAGTGCCGACGTGACCTTCCGCTTCTAACGCCCTTCGTTCTATCCGGCATCAACGGTGCGGACCGATCGCAATCGGTCCGCGTCTTTTTCTTAAACCGGCTCGAACATTCAGGAACGCATGCCCTTGATCTCGCAGTGACGGTTCGCTTGCGTCTTTCTGAAGCGCGTCTCCCTCAAAGCCCGCTGGCGGAGGAGAATGTCGATCCTCAATGCCTTTTGGAGCTCGGCGCTATCTTCTTGGCGGCCTTTCCGAATGTCATTTCCCGCGGGGAAAGTTGCTCGTCATGCGACGCATCTAGCGTCTTGGGCGGTTTCGCAGCTAGTTCCCCTAAGGTCACGAAGCCATCGTGATTTCGATCTAGCTTCTTGAAGTTCGCCACCGGCATGCTCTGCAGTCGCCACTCCGTGCTTGAAATCCGCCCGTCCCGGTCAGCATCCATTTTAGCCAGGAGCTTCTTTGCATTGATCGGCGACGTCGAGGGAGGACCATTGGCGAACGCGCCGGGACTGGCCGTCGCGGAGAGCAGCAGGCAAATCGCGAGCCGCCATGGCGGTGAGGGTTGAGGAGTCATGACGTACGCTCCAGTTCAGTCTGTTTCAACGCACCAGAAGCGCTCGCGGACCAACGAAATTCATCGACTCATAATTTCCCGCCGAAGAGGCTTCGCCTGTGCATCCGTTACGAACCGTTTGAGAGTTAAGGAGCGCAAGATGTCTTTCTTCAGAGTCGGCGCTCGCTCCCAACCGGCAATCCCTCATCATCAATGAACCTCACACACCAGCTATTCTGCACATGAATAATTTCTTGACGACGGAGATGTCACGTGCTCAAAACAACGTTCTGACTTTGCAGGAAAGTTGGCGCGAAACAGCCGGTCCGGTGAAGGAGATCGGCCGCCCCAGGGTCGGCCTTGTCGAAGGTGAGAACGGCCACCAAAGCAGGCGATGCGGCGAACGCGACGACAGGAGACGGTTTGATGACGGGATTAATGGGATCGGATGAGACGCTACAGCGGTTCTTCGCCATGCCGTTCCCCATCGTCAGCGGGCGATTGGACCGAACTCTATGAAGGTAAACCTGACGATCAATGGTGCGCTGACGACCGCCGAGGTAGACGACGACACCCCTCTGCTCTGGGTGCTGCGCGACACACTCAAGATGAAGGGCACGAAATACGGCTGCGGTATCGGACAATGCGGCGCTTGCACCGTCATCGCCGATGGCCAGGCGACCCGCTCCTGTTCCCTTACGGCTTCGGCGGCAGTCGGACTCGACATCACGACGATCGAAGGTCTTTCACGCGACGGTGACCAGTTCGTCCAGAAGGCCTGGCAGGATCTGCGGGTGCCGCAATGTGGATACTGCCAGTCCGGCATGATCATGGCGGTGACAGCTCTCCTCGCGAAGTCGGTCGATCCTACTGACGACGAGATCGATCGGGAGATCACCAACATCTGTCGTTGCGGCACCTACGAACGCATACGCGCGGCGATCCACGCCGCGGCCAACAACCGGATCTGACGACGGCATGCACACCGATCGGCGTACCCTGCTGAAGTCCGTGGCGGCGGTCTCCGCCGGCGTCGTGTTTCCCGTGGCGATGTCCGGCTGTCGAGTGGCCGACTACGGCCCAGCCACGCCGGTCGAACTCATCTCCTGGGTCGTCATAGAGCCGAACAACACCGTTCGGATACGGATACCTCAGAGCGACATCGGCCAAGGCGTCATCACCACGCTGTCGCAGGTGCTCGCCGAGGAGATGGATCTGGACTGGTCGCTCGTCCGACCCGAATTCTTCGATCCGCTGACCAACCTGAAGCGCGGCAACGTCTACGTCTACACGTGCACCGAGAGCAGCTGGTCCGCGGACAGGCTGTTCGACCCGATGCGAATGGCGGGCGCGCAGATCCGGCAGATGATGCTTATCGCGGCCTCGCGCCGCTCGGGGATCGCGATCGAGGATCTGCGGACCGAGAACAGCAGCGTCCTATCCGCAGGCGGCGGGCGTCAGAGCTACGCGGAACTCGCTCTGGCCGCCTCGCACATCAAGCCACCCGAGCCGGCAAAGGTGAAGCTCAAGGCGGCGGCCGACTACCGCCTCATCGGCAAGCCCATCAAGCGCCTGGATCTCAAGCAGAAGACGAACGGCACGCTCCAGTACGGCATCGATGTCGACCTTCCGGGCATGCTCTACGCAGCCGTGCGTCAGTCGCCGGTTTACGGAGGGAAACTCGTCTCCTGGGACGAAACCGCGATCGCTGGGATGCCTGGCGTGGTGAAGGTTGTGCGCATCTCCCGCGGCTCGAGCGGACTGAACGGGCCGATCGCCGATGGCGGCGAGGACTACGGCATGGACGACGCGGTGGCCGTCGTCGCGGACAGCTTCTGGCGCGCGCGCAAGGCCCTGCTGGCCCTTCCCATCGAATGGGACGAGGGGAGCTTCGCGAACGCCAGCAGCGAGGCGATCATGGCCGATCTCACGCGACGTGTCGGTCAGACGCAGCCGGTGGTGCGCGAGGCCGGTGACTACGCGACCGCCATCGGTCGGGCAGCCCATGTGCTCGAGGCGGACTACTCTTACCCCTTCATGGACGCCATGCCGCTGGAGCCGATCAACTGCACGGCATGGCTGCGGCCGGACGGGCTGCAGGTGTGGGCATCGACGCAGTTCGCACAGGACGCTCACCGCCTCGCCGCCATCACTGCGGGGCTTCCACCGGAGAAGGTCCAGTTCAATCTGCCCTACAGCGGCGGAGCCTTCGGCCGGCGGTGCCAGAACGAGTACGTGTCACAGGGAGTGCAGATCGCAAAGGCGATTCCCGGCAGGCCGATCAAGCTCATCTGGACCCGAGAGGAGATGATGGCTCGGGGCTATCCGCCTCCCATCACCGTGTCCCGTTTCAAGGCGGCGCTGGACGAGAACGGCAAGGTCATCGCGTGGTTCAACCGCGTAGTGAGCGGGACGGCCCCTGACCAGAGCTACGGTCCCGCCCGCCTTCCGCACTACGTGCCGAACCTGCAGATCGAATATGCCCGGATCAAGACGCCGCAGCCGTTCGGCTGGATGCGTGGCGTGGCGTTCACCCAGCACGTCTGGATGAACCAGGGCTTCCAGGATGAACTGGCCGTGGCCGCAGGACGGGATCGGGTCGACCTGTACATGGAGCTGCTCGACGAGAATACGGTGCCCGCCGACCTGAAGGATCGGGACGTAGCCGTGAACCGCATCCGCAACATGAGGGACGCGTTGAACCGGGTCACGAAGCTCGCGGGATGGGGACAGCGGTTGCCCCGCGGGCGCGGGCGCGGCGTCTCGGTCAGCGATTTCAGCTACTGGGTGACGTACAGGACCGGCACCGCGTCCGCGGTGGTCGACGTGACGCTCGACGGCAAGGGTGGGCTGAGGGTGGATCGTGTCGTCGTGGTGCTGAACTGCGGACGGATCCTCAATCCGGAGGTCGTGCGCGGTCAGGTGGAGGGGAGCATCTTCTGGGCGATCACGACCGCCCTCTACGGTAAGATCACCCTAAAGGACGGCCGCGTGGTCGAGCGGAACTTCCAGGACCACAACGTGGCCCGGCTGGCGACCGCGTGCAGGAACATCCACATCGAGCTCGTCGAAAGCGACGAGCACCCCGCAGGCGTCGGTGAGGATGCGGTCCCGATAGTGATGACCGCCATGCTGAATGCGATCTACGACGCCGGCGGGCCGCGGGTACGCTCGCTTCCGCTCAGCGATCACGACCTCTCCTTCGTCTAGGGCCACGTACCCGGTAGCCTTGTCATACGATCCGAAGTCGAACGCGTGCACGCACATTCAAGGCATGCCCATTTCGAAGGATCAGGCTGCGCGGACCACCAACATGGTTGGGACACATCGCCCGCCTCGCTAGTGAAAGGGGTCCGGCTCAGACCACAGAGCCGGTGCGATTCCGCGCCCGTGAGACGCCCCATGCGCCGCCTCGGCCCGCCGCCGGACGTTCTCGCGGTCAGGCGCACGCCAGCAGGTGGCGGCGGCAGGACGGCGAGAACGTGTAGGAAGCGGTATCTGAGCCTACGATACGCTCCGAATGGCCAACGCTTCGGCCTTGCAGAATGCGTTCTTCGACACGAGCCTGCCGGCTTCGAAGCGCAGGATGTCGAGACCGTCCACCGACGACACCGATCCGTCTGCTGCGGTCATGACCATCGTCCAGGTGACGAGGGCACGTTGGTCGGACTCGTCGAGGATGGTCGAGGACACGTCGTAGCTGACGCTGCCGAGCGAACCGTCGAAGATCGACTTCAAGGAAGCTCCGATCGCGTCGACGCCACTGTGCTCGGCGCCGGCCGGGTCTACGTAGACGGCGTCGGGTGACAGAAGGCTGACCATCCGATCAAACTCTCCGCCGTTGAAGGTGCTCATGAAGGCGGTGGTGCTATCGGCAAGACTGGACATCGTCATTTCCTCGTTGGTGTCAGTGAAGCTCTTCTCAGGCCATGGTCGGGGCGCACGCCCGCTGCATGATCCGGAGACGGGTCAGGGTTTGGGCGATCCGACTGTGTCGGGGTTCAGTCCGAGCCTCGCGCGGAACATGCGAGGCGAGCAGCTCGCCCACCTCTTGAACGCGATGCGGAAATTGCTCACCTCGGAATAGCCTGCACGATCCGCGACGTCGCAGATGGTCAGCGACGCGTCTGCAAGGCATCGCTTAGCGAAGGCGAACCTCGCGTCCGCCAACGTCTTGGCATACGTCGTCCCGAGTTCACGCAGCCTGCGGCGGAGAGTCCGTCCGGATAGACCCAGCTCACGCGCGATGTCCGCTTCCGCAGCGTCGAAGCGGGGACCGTCCAGAACTGCGCTCTTCAGTCTTCTGACGAGCAACGGGTCTCCCTCGGAACGACTGGTGGGCGGAACGCAAGATCGATCGGTGCGAGAACAGCGCTCGGTCCCCTCCTCGGCATCCCCGGTCGCGGCTGGAGCGCCGGATCGGGGTCGTTCGAGCCCATCTGCTCGAAGGTGCCCGATCGCCGCCATGACGAGCGATAAGGAATCGCTTTCGACGATCCTCCAAGGAGCAAACGTACGCGATTCCACAGCGGGGGGACGAATAGGCAACTCGTCGCAACCCGCGAGATCCGTCGGAACCGGCCACCTCGCTGATGTAAACGCCATGCTGCGGCCTTCTCTCTCCTGACCTTCCAACAGTCGCGAGCTCGCGGCCCAGCGACGGGGCGAGTCCGCGCGTCGTCAGGCACGATCCGCCAGGGAGAGGTCGCTCGCGGGCATTGCGACGGCAGTTGATCGACCGGCCTGGCGGACCTGACGAACTGTGGACGAGGGGGGAATCATCCACCGGCACCTCATCAATTATACGAATGTAGAAATCAAGTGGTTTTGATCGAATGTGGTCTCCGTGACTGACTCTCTCTGGGCCTCACGTCGTGCGCTCCCTGTGGAAGCGGAGATCAGACCATCGGCTGATGTGCTGGACGTTAAACCAAGAACGAAATCAAGCTTGTATTTAGTCGATTGCAGAATTAGCGTTCGGTCAGCAGCAGAGGAGAGGGCGTTGAGAGCCTATCGCATAGGGCAGATCGTGCCGAGTTCGAACGTGACGATGGAGACGGAGATCCCCGCGCTCCTTCGGGCCCGCGAGTCCATCTCACCGGAGCGGTTCACCTTCCACTCGGCCCGGATGCGGATGAAGCACGTCACGAAGGAGGAGCTGTCGAAGATGGACGGCGCCAGCGACACCTGCGCGGTGGAGCTCTCTGACGCGGCCGTCGACGTGATGGGCTATGCGTGCCTCGTCGCCATCATGTCGATGGGCAAGGGCTACCATCGCGAGTCACAGGCACGCCTGCATCAGGCGACAGTCGAAAACGGCAATCCGGCTCCCGTCGTCTCGTCCGCCGGTGCGTTGGTGGATGGCATAAAGGCGATCGGGGCGAAGCGCGTGGCCATCGTCGCGCCGTACATGAAGCCGCTCACCGAGCTGGTCGTGGAGTACATCCGCGCCGAAGGCATCGACGTCGTCGAATGGCGTGCGCTGGAGATCTCAGACAATCTCGCTGTCGCCGCGCACGATCCGAGCCGCCTTCCCGGCATCGTGGCTTCGATGGAGCATATCGCCGTGGTGGATGCCGTGGTGCTCTCGGCCTGCGTGCAGATGCCTTCGCTGCCGGCCGTGTCCGTCGTGGAGGCGCAGGTCGGGAAACCGGTGTTGACGGCCGCGATCTCGACAACCTGGGCGATGCTCAAGGCACTCGATCTCGACACGCGCGTCCCTGGCGGCGGCACGCTGCTGTCAGGAGCATACTGATGGCACCCGCCGGCTTCGGCTACAACGTGCATGCCAACGGCATACGACATCATCTGGTGCGCTACGGCGCTCCGGGATACCCAGTCATGCTGCTGGTGCCCGGGATCACCTCGCCGGCGGTCACCTGGGAATTCGTCGCCTCCCGGTTGGCGGACGCCTACGAGGTCCACGTCCTCGACGTGCGCGGCCGAGGCCTGAGCGAGGCGGGCGATCTGGACTACTCGCTCGACGCGATGGCGGACGACGTGATCGCGGTGTCCGGCGAACTCGGCTTCGATCGACCGTTGATCCTGGGACATTCCATGGGTGCCCGCACCGCGATCCGGGCGGCCCGCAAGGCACCGGGAACGTTCGGCGGCCTCATCCTGGCCGATCCACCGGTCAGCGGACCCGGCCGCCGGCCGTACCCCTCCGCCTGGCCGTGGTACGAGGATTCCATCCTGCTTGCGCAGCGGGGATGCTCTGCGGAGGACATGAGGGCGTTCTGCCCGACATGGACCCAGGACCAGCTCGCCCTTCGTGCGGAGTGGCTTCACACCTGCGAACTGCGCGCCATCGACGCGGCGTACAGGGGCTTCCATTCGGACGACATCCATGCGGATCTGCCGCAACTGGACCTGCCGATGAGGCTCATCGTCGCCGGTGGATCGCCGGTGATCGAAGCCGACGACGTCGCCGAGATCCGCGGCCTCGCACCGGCGATCGAGATCGTCACCGTCGAGGGGGCCGGGCACATGATCCCCTGGGACGACCTTGAAGGCTTCCTCCGCGCAGTGGCGGACTTCCCAGCCAACATCGATGAGGCTCCAGCACATGGATAGGTCCAGCTTCACGGAGATCTGCCTCCATCAGCTGAGGATGTCGGGAGTTCGGGCGGACGAACGGGTGGTCGTGCTGACTCAAGGGGACGACCGACTGGACTATGCCGACGCGTTCCTCGCCGCGGGTCGCGCGCTGAAGGCCAACATCTACCACATGCGCCTCCCCGCGCCGCCGCCGATGGGCGGCTGGGCCGTGGGCCAGACGCCGCTGTCGAGGATGCCCGAGGCGGTCGAGGCGCTCAAGAACGTCGACATGGTGATCGACTGCATCTTCCTTCTTTTCTCACCGGAGCAGATGGCCATACAGGCAGCGGGTGCGCGGATCCTGACGGTCGTCGAGCCGCCGGAGCTTCTCGCCCGGATGCTCCCATCGAAGAAGCTGCGTGAGCGGGTCGAGACCGCGGGAGAGCTGCTGGCCCGCGCCAGAATGATGCACATCACCTCGCCTCACGGTACCGACGTCACCTACAAGATCGGGCGCTATCCCACCGTGACCGAATATGCGTGCACGGACGAGCCGGGGCGCTGGGACCACTGGCCGTCCGGCTTCGTGTTCACGGGCGGTGACGACGATGGGGTCGACGGACAGATCGTCGTGGCCCCCGGGGACGTCCTGCTGCCGCAGAACATCTACGTCCGCGAGGCGATCACCTACACGATCGAGAAGGGCATCGTCACTTCGATCCGTGGCGGCTTCGAGGCCGAGATCGTCAAGTCCTACATGGCCGACTTCAACGACCCGCGCGGCTTCGCGATGAGTCACATCGGCTGGGGCATGAACCCCGACGCGAAATGGCACCGCATGACGCCGGGCGAGTTTCCGGGCGGAATGGGGATGGAGCCGCGAAGCTTCCTCGGCAACGTGCTGTTCTCGACCGGCCCCAACAACGAGCTCGGCGGTGCGAACGACACCGACTGCCATCTCGACATCCCGTTGCGCGGCTGCTCGCTGTTCCTGGATGGCGAACCCGTCGTCCTCGATGGCCGCATCGCGGCGAAGGATCTTCTCGACGGGACTCGCGAGGTGTTCGATGTCGCAGGATGAGGTCTACGACAAGGCGGGGTTCGGTCGCACCGTGCCCCGCGGCGAGCGCCCCGGGGTCGTCGTCGTCGACTTCAGCTACGGGTTCACGGACACCAGCTACCCGACGGCCGCCGACATGAGGGATCAGATCGCCAGGACGCGGAAGATAACCGATCTGGCGCGCAACCGCGGCTTTCCGGTGATCTACACGACCATCGCGTACCAGCCGTGGGAGGCAGAGAGGCTGCCCTGGCTCCGCAAGGCGACGGGGATGAAGGCGCTCCTCGTTGGTACGAGGCTGGTGGACATCGACGAGTCGACCGGCATCGTCGACGGCGATCCCGTGGTCGTGAAGCACGGAGCCTCGGCGTTCCATGGCACGAACCTCGCCGCGCTGCTCACGGCCGCGGGCGTGGACACGCTAGTCGTGACGGGCGCCACCACGAGCGGATGCGTGCGTGCCACGGTGGTCGACGCCGTACAGTCCGGCTTCACCGTCCTGGTGCCGCAGGACTGCTGTGCCGACCGCGCGACCGCGCCACACCATGCTACCCTTTACGACATAGATCAGAAGTACGGAGACGTCACAGACGCCTCGGACGTCATGGAATGGCTGGGACGGATCTAGAAGCGACAACCGCGGCGCGCGGCGCCGGGACCCAAGATGGAGACGGATGGAATGGCTAAGCATGTGATCGTCGTCGGTGCGGGACCGATTGGCCTCCTCACCGCCTTCGGGCTCGCCAAGGAGGGCACGCGCGTGACCATCCTCGAAGCGGAGGACAAGTTCAACGACAAGCCCCGCGCGCTCGTCTACCACTACCCCGTACTGCCGCACCTCGAGCGGCTCGGCCTGCTGCAGGACTGCGTGGCGGAAGGCTTCCTGCGGCAGAGCTTCGGCTGGCACATCCACAGCACCGGCGAGATGATCGAGTGGAAATGGTCTCCCGAGGGCATGGGCGGTCACGCCCTGCACCTGCACCAGGGGCTGCTATCGAAGATCCTGGCACGACACGCCTCCGCGTTACCGAACGTCGAGATCCTGCTCCACACGAAGCTGACCTCATGTTCTCAGAACGACGCCGGCGTCATCGCTGAGATCGAAGGTCCGGATGGCCCCGCAGTGCTAGAAGCCGACTACCTCATCGGTGCGGACGGAGCGAACAGCACCGTGCGCCGGCAGGTGCTGGATCTTCAGTTCCTGGGGACCACGTGGCCCGAGCGGTACGTCGCCACCAACACGCGCATCGACCTGTCCTCGCGCGACTACCCCAAGTCCGTCATGCAGCTCGACCAGAAGCACGGCTCGATCATCTGCAAGATCGAGGAGCCCGACGTGTGGCGCGTCACCTTCGTGGAGGATCCCGATCTGCCCATCGAGGGGATCGAGGGTCGGATCGACGCCATGTTCGCCGACCACCTGCCGGACCTGCCCTACGAGGTGCTGGCCTACTCCCCCTACCGCATGCACCAGCGGATCGCGGACCGCATGCGCGTGGGCCGCATACTGCTCGTCGGGGACGCTGGCCATGTGACGAACCCGACCGGCGGCCTCGGCCTCACCGGCGGCATGTTCGACGCCTTCGCGCTTATCGGAGCTCTGAACCGCGTCATCCATGACGGTGCAGGCGACGAGATGCTCGAGTTCTACGAACGCGACCGCCGTCGCGTGTTCGCCGAAGTCACCTCGCCCCGCGCGTCCGCCAATCTGCGCAGCCTCTACCACCTCAAGGAGGGTCAGGAGAAGGAGGACCGGATCCAGTTCCTCCGGACCGTCGGGGGCGACGAGAGGCTCCTGGAACGCGAACTGAGCTTCACCAAACAGATGGAGACGCAGTTCTGAACGACCAACGGCCCTTCGAACTCGCCGACTTCGGCGGTACCTTCCTGACGTCGGGCCCGGTTGCGGCTGGCGGTCATGTCTCATCCGGCATAAACGCCTACGTCCAATGGTTCATCCCGGTGGATCGCCGCCCCTTGTCAGTACTCCTCGTGCACGGCGGCGGCGGTCAGGGCGCGGATTTCATCAGCACGCCGGACGGCCGGCCAGGGTGGGTGCACAGCTTCCTGCGTGCTGGTTACGCAACCTTCGTCCTCGATCGGCCGGGCCATGGACGATCTCACTGGAACGATCGGGTCCTCGGGCCCATTGCACCAGTTGCAGACTACGAGGCGCTCTACTCGCGCTTCATCGAGCCGGAGAAGCACGGTTTGTGGAAGGAGGCCGTCGCGCACAACCGATGGCCGGCCGATCCGCTCTCCGGAGATCGCTTCATGGCGGGCCAGGGTCCGATGGCCGCCAGTCTCGCATCCAGCCAGCGCCACGTGGAAGCCATCGCGGAACAGCTGTTCCGGACGACCGGGCCGACGATCATTGTGAGCCACTCGATGGGTGCGCCGTGCGGTTGGGCGCTGACGGCCCTAGGCGGCGAGAACGTTGCGGCCGTGGTCGCAGCGGAACCATTCGGCTACCCCGGCATGGTCCATCCATTGGGCACCTTCGACAACGGTCTGGTTCCGACGTCCTACCATGGGCGCCATGATCCCTTCGATCGACCGGTCGCAGTGGTCACGGGCGAGGCCACCTGGATGCGGGAGACGAATGCCCTCGCGGCCGACTTCCTCCGCGTCCGCGCGCCGGTCTTCGAGCACATCCTCCTCGAACAGTACGGGATCACCGGAAACGGACACATGCTGATGAGCGAGAGCAACAGCGGCGAGATCGCCGAGCTCGTGATCCACTGGCTTGACCGCAACGTCCGGAACGACAGGGGACAGGTCACTTCCTAGCCAGCGCGTTCCCCGCTAATGTCTGCTGCTAGCGACGATGTGGAACGGGGTGGATGGAAGCCGAAGTGATCGACGCCGAGGAGGCGCAGGAGAAGAGCGTACCGGAGACGGCGCGCAGGCCGGGCCGCCCGCGCAAGGACGGCAACCACCGCGAGACGATCTTGAACAAGGCGGAGATCGCGTTTGCGGAAGGTGGATACGCCGGTATCAGCATCCGCGACATCGCGGATCGCGCAGGCGTCAATCAAGGGCTCATCCGCTACTACTTCGACAGCAAGCAGCAGCTGTTCGACGAGGTTTACCGGCGACGCGGCGGCCTGCTTTCGGGTCACCGGCATGTGCTTCTCGACCGCCTTTTGGATAGCGGCGAACCGCTGACGGTGAAGTCCATCATCCGCGCATACCTTCAGCCACAGTGGGATCTGAAGTACAGCGGCGAGGCGGGCGCTGCTTTCGTACGCCTGCAGGCTCGTCTTCACGCCGAGCCGGAGGAGCACGCGCTCCGGTTGCGACGCGAGGTCTACGACGCCTCCGTCAAGCGCTACGTCGATGCCCTCAGCATAGTGCTGCCCGCCATATCGAAACGCACCATCGGACTTCGCATGGCGTTCCTCGTCGGCACCTACCTCTTCATGCTGAACGACCTAGGCCGCATCGAGGATCTGACGGAGGGCAAGATACTGCAGCTCTCCAAGGACGAGATGCTCGACCACATGGTCGAATTCCTCACCGCCGGCATCCAGGCTCCCAATCCCTGAAAAGGAAGGCCGGGCGCAGCCCCGCCTTCCTGATCGATCACTTGGTCGTCGTTCCGAAGCGCATGCCCGCCTTCCTGCCGTCGTACGTCGCCTGGGCGATCTGCCCGGCACCAAGGCAGTCGCCGATCCGCTCGACCGAACGGATGAGGCCCGCCTCACGCTTCTCCACCAGCTGATGATACAGGCCTTCCTCAGACACCTGTCCCGTCACCAGCACGACCGCATCTGCGGCGATCTCGCTGTCCGCGCCGTCAAGCAGGCGGTTCACCTTCACGGAGCCCTCCGAGATCGACGCGATGGACGTTCCCACGACGATCGAGATTCCTGCCTCGTTCATCGAGTTGATCACGTGGACCATTTCAAGGGTGTTGTGCGTCCACGGTGACGGATCGCTTGCGGTCGTGACGTAGGTGACCTTGCACCCCGCCTTGGCCAGGCGATCGGCCACGACGGCGGCCATGTAGTAGTAGTCCTCGTCGTAGACCACGACGCTTCCGGACTGCGGCAGTCGATCATCAAGGATGTCCTCTGGCGTGAGGACGTGGGGAAGATCCTGACCGGGGATCGGTTCGTCATGATGGCGCCCGACGCCGCCACCCCGCCACTTCGCACCCGTGGCGACGATCACGTGATCCGCCTCGAAGCCGGCGATGTCGTCGGCGCCCAGCGGGCTGTCGAGGTACATGTTGACGTTCGGCATCGTCTGCAGCTGACCGACCCGGTAGTCGACCACGCGGCCCCAGGCGCTCAGCCGCGGCAGTCTGCGCTCGCGCACGAGTCTACCGCCCCACTCGCTTCCCGCATCGGCGATCGACACCTGGTAGCCACGCTTGGCCAACGTATGAGCCGCCTCCAAGCCAGCCGGTCCGCCGCCGACGACGAGGATCGATGCGTTCGGATCGTGCGCCGCAGGCACCTTCTCAGGATGCCAGCCACTGACATGCTCCTCTCCCGCGGACGGGTTCTGGGTGCAACGGATCCGCGACGAGGTCATGACCTCGGCGGTGCACGCGTTGCAGCCGATACACTCGCGGATGTCGTCCTGGCGTCCCTCATCGATCTTGTTCGGAAGAAACGGATCGGAGATCGACGGCCGCGCGGCTCCGATCAGGTCGAGCACGCCGCGCTTGATCTGGCTCACCATCGCGTCGGGCGAAGTGAAGCGGCCAACCCCAACCACGGGCTTGCTGGTGACCTTCTTCACGAAGTCGATGAAGGGCTCCTGCTGCCCCTCCTCAAAGAAGCGGCTGCTTCCGCTGTCCCACGCCCAGTCGCTGACGTTCACGTCCCAGAGATCGGGAACATCGGCCAGAGCCTCGACGACGCGTCGGCCGTCCTCAAGGGCGGTGATGCTCGAAGCTCGGCGCCTCTCCTCCACTGCGAAGCGAACCGCTACCGCGCACGTGTCGCCGACCGCGTCCTTGACGTCCGACAGCGTTTCGCGAAGCAGGCGCACCCGGTTCTCGAACACTCCGCCGTATTCGTCGTTTCGCTTGTTCACGCCGCTGTCGAGGAAGTCCTGGAGAAGCGACAGGTTGTGCGCGCAGTACACGTAGACGATGTCGAAGCCCGCCTTCTTCGCGCGGATCGCCGCGTCGCGGTACCAGCGGCGGAAGTCGAGGATGTCTTGGCGGTCGATCGACCTGGCGGCGATCGGGTTGTAGAAGTAGTGCGGGTACTTGGTGGTCGGCGACAGCGGATGCTCGCGGTGATAGATCGCCGGCCCCGAGGCGCCCGCGTGCGCGAGTTCGACGCCCGCCAGGGCGCCATGCTCCTTCACCGCCGCCACGACCCGGGAGAGCGGCTCGATGTACTTGTCATCGTACATGCGCGGATCCGGAAGGGGCGCGTGATCGGAGGTCTCATGGATCATCGTCTCTTCGAGACAGACGACGCCCCAGCCGCCCTCGGCCCGAACCTTGCGGAACGCGATCATCTCTTCGAGTGCGGTCATGCCCATAGCGGTCGCGTGGGGAACCACGTAGAAACGGTTCTTCGTCCGGACGGGACCGATCTGCACTGGTTCGAAAAGGATGTCGTATCTAGGATCGCGCATCTATAACTCCGCCGGCGGCTCGCTTGGGAGCGGATTTCCCGACCTCGTAAGTCGGCGGTTCGTCCATCCCCGCCGGAGTCGGATGGACCAGCCGCATACTAAGGCATTGCGCACGGAGCCGAGTATGGAAAGCGGCCATAAAACAGCACCCCGTGAACCCCTGCGGCGCCGGTTGACGGGTGCAGGGTGGTTGCTCGTCATCGTCAAGATCGTCAACGATGGCGTCTTCCGTCGGCTGTGTACCTAGGGCCGCATCGCCGACTGCCTCGGTCGGACGCGCTTTGGACGGCACAATGCAGGTGGTCGAAAAGCAGATGGCACTTGAGGCTGAGCCTCGGCGTCGCATCAGAGTGCGAAGGCCACCAGCCGACCCGGTCTCAACCGGTCTGCTTCGGCAGGCGAGACGATGCCGATCGGCCCATTGGGGCAGTGATGGACATGTCGAAGAGCCGCAAGCCCGGCTCCGGCGTTTCAACACACTGACGAAGCGTTCTCTTCTCCGTTCGAGCGATGCGCCGGCCGCCTCATCCCGAACATGACCAATGTGAGGACTGCCATGACCCAAGACAGACGCACCGATCACGCGTCCCGCGACGACGGCATCGCCGTCAACACGTATACGACAGTCTCGAAGCGGCCGCAGGTGCCTCACGAGGTATTCGCGACCTACTGGCGCGACGTGCACGGGCCTCTCTGCTCACGGGTCCCGGGCTTGGCCTGGTACGTCCAGTACCATCTCGATCGCGAGCAGGACGCGCACCTGTGGCCGAGACAGGAAGGAGTGCTGCCTTTCCCCGACTACGTGCTTGATGGAGGAGTGGAGATCGGGTTCGCCGACGCTGCCGATCAGGCCGTCTTCAACGAGGCGTCATCCGTATTGTTCTCCGACGAACAGAACGTGTTCGCCGCTACGGTCGCCTACTCGCTTCCACGAGGATCGCAGACGCTGATCGACAGGATCGCCGACCCCATCCCCAACGGCAATGACGCCTTCGACCGGATGCACGTCCATTTCGGACCGGGTGACAAGGATCCGAAAGGATTTGCCGCGTTCATGGCGGAATTCGCCGCAAGGCTTGCTGCTGATCCGGCACTGCTGCGCGTCCGACTGCATGTGCCCGAAGCGTATGACAACGCCGATCCCGCACCGCCAGCGCCGGACGTGGCGCACACCGTTCCCTCGGAACGGGAGCGCCTGGTGGTTCTGGATCTGACCTTCGCCACACCGCTGGCACGGCGGAGCTTCTTCGCATCCGACGGCTTCCATCACACAATCGACGGACAGAGGGAGCATATCGGCCACGTCACCGCCTTTGCGGTAAGCGGCATGTACACCTACGTACGGGACAAGAAGCTGACATTGGCCGGCTTGAGAGGCAGTCGCGCCGCGCAGCTCATCGAACGGCTGGGCGCCGTCAACCAGACCTCTGACGACGTTCGGCACCTGTTGCTGACCGGCAGGCTGGACTAGGAGCGGCGTCGGCGGTGCTTCCAGACGAGAACCTTCGCCGACGCTCCACGCCCCTCCTCGCGGCCTCATCGACTTAAATTCCAGCCGCTGGTCGACCGGACCGATCTCCCGGTCGCTCGTAGCGCCGTTCCCCCCGAACCGGGGGCGACCGTGGATGCGGTCGTCCCGTCCGGACGCCTTCGGCGGATGGAATCCGCACCTCATGGCATGGCCACTACCGATACCGAACTGTGGAACCGGTCCATCTTCGTCGATGGGTGAAGTCATCCATGTCGTGCGGCCACTACGACAATGGATGACGTTGCCGAAATAGCCGCCTATGATGCTCGCAGCCGTGCCGAGCCTCCATGCCCTTGCCAATCCTGCGCGTTTCCTCGCCCTTGCACGTCCCGTCACGCCGTTGCTGCTGTGGGCCGGCGTCGTACTGCTTGCGATCGGCGGCTGGGGGGGACTGACGCAGACGCCGCCCGACTATCTGCAGGGCGAGAGCGTCCGCATTCTCTACATCCACGTCCCCTCGGCGTGGCTCGGCATGGGCGGCTGGAGCGGGCTGGCGATCAGCAGCATCGCGTTCCTCGTCTGGCGCCACCCGCTCGCCAACGTCGCAGCGCGGGCGATCGCGCTGCCCGGCGCAGTGTTCGCAGCGGTCTGCCTGATCACTGGCTCGATCTGGGGGCGCCCAACCTGGGGGACGTGGTGGCAATGGGACGGGCGGCTGACTTCGATGCTGCTGCTGTTCTTCGTCTACTGCGGCTACATGGCCCTTGCCCGCGCCGATGCGGAGCGCGGCGGCGACGGCCGCATTCCAGCAATCTACGGCATAGGCGGCACTGCGCTGCTGCCGATCATCCGCTATTCAGTGATCTGGTGGAACACGCTTCATCAGGGACCCTCGATTGGCCTGACCAAGTCGAGCATCGCCGGCAGCATCCTGTGGCCTCTGGGCTTCACCATGACCGGCTTTACGCTGCTTTTCGCGGCGATAGTACTGATGCGGATGCGGACGACGCTCGCCCGGCTCAAGGCAGAAGCACAACTGAGGCGGATGGCGCGGCCGTGAACGCCTGGCCGTTCGTCATCGCCGCATATTCGATCGCGCTCGGCGCCGCCGCGGTGCTGACACTGCTCAGCTACGTCGCCATGAAGCGCACAGAGAGATGAAGGCCAAACATCAACGACTGACGCTGGCACTGCTAGGCGTCGCTGCTGTGGTCGCCGCGGCGCTGCTCGCCATGTCGGCGCTGAAGGACCAGGCGTCGTTCTTCTATGCGCCCTCCGATGTACGGAAACTGGGCCTGCCCCTTGGCCGCGCCGTCCGCCTCGGCGGCATGGTCCAGGCCGGCTCCGTCCGGCGCGGGGCGGATGGCGTCACGGTCCACTTCGTCGTTGGCGACGGCATCGCGACCACCCCGGTGACCTTTGCCGGCATCACCCCGGACCTGTTCCGCGAACGCTCCGGCGTTGTGGCCGAGGGTCAGTTCAACGGCGACGGCAGCTTCACCGCGACCAACCTGCTCGCCAAGCACGACGAGAAGTACATGCCCCCCGAAGTGGCGGGCAAGATGCACGAAACCAAGACCCTCGAGCCATGATCGTCGAAGGGGGCTTGCCGCGCCGTGGTTCACCGCTGCGCTCGCGCGCTGCAACCGCCGATTGCGGTGCTCGGCCTCGCCTGCGATCACGCCGAGCCGATCGCCGCGGTGCGGCTGATCGCGATCGTGCAGCGCGCTGGCGCGTGAGGCCTCCGACACGCGAACCCAGCTGAAAGCCAACTTCGAAGGGAAGCTGAGCCAGCGCATTGCGGGCAACGAACGGCCCGCCTAGGCCGGGCCGATGAACTACATCTACCTCGCGGTCGCGATCATCGGCGAAGTGATCGCCACGTCGTTCCTGAAGCAGTCGGAGGGGTTCACGCGTCCCGTACCGACCATCGTCATGACCGTAGGCTATCTCGTAACCTTCTACTCCCTGTCGCTTGCGCTGCGCACCATTCCCACGGGAGTCGCATACGCCATCTGGTCGGGAGTGGGCATCGTACTGGTCGCCACGATCGCGTGGATCGTCCAAGGACAGAAGCTGGACGCGGGGGCCATCGCAGGCATGGCCCTGATCGTCTGCGGCGTCGTCGTGATGAACGTGTTCTCAGCGACTAACGGACACTGATGCCACGTCAACGGCTGGTCGGCCCAAGCCACTCGCATCGGAGGCTCTGGCTGCTTCGGCATGCATGGCGATGTACGGTGAGTGGCCGCCATCTGACGGCACCATTTGCCTTCGTAGCGTCAAGCCGTTTCTTGGTGAACGCTAAACGGGCGGGAGCGCGAGGCTTCCTGAAACACGTATTTGGCGAGGAACCGTATGCCGGCGCGATTACCGAGTCCGCGATCTGGTGTACAGTCATAGCGCCATTCCCCCCGAACCGACGGTGGCCGCGGTCGATGGGTCGTCCCAATCGGATGCCTTTGGCGGGTGGAAGCCGCACCTCATTGCACGACCACCACCGATACCGGACCGTGAAGACGGTCCATCTTCGTCGAGGGGCAAAGTCATCCATGTTGTGCGGCTACTACGAGATGGCTGACGTTGCCGAGAAAGCCGCCTATCATGCTTGCAGCCGTGCCAAGTCTCCACGCCCTTGCCAATCCTGCGCATTCCCTCGCCCTTGCACGTCCCGTCACGCCGTTGCTGCTGTGGACCGGCGTCGTACTGCTTGCGATCGGCTGCTGGACGGGACTGACGCAGACGCCGCCCGATTATCTACAGGGCGACAGCGTCCGCATCCTCTACGTCCATGTGCCTGCGGCGTGGCTCGGCATGGGCGGGTGGAGCGGACTGGCGGCGAGCAGCATCGCCTTTCTCATCTGGCGCCACCCGCTCGCCGCGGTCGCCGCGTGGGCGATCGCGCTGCCGGGGGCGGTGTTCGCTGCGGTGTGCCTCGTCACCGGCTCCATCTGGGGACGGCCGACCTGGGGGACGTGGTGGCAGTGGGACGGGCGGCTGACCTCGATGCTGCTGCTGTTCTTCGTCTATTGCGGCTATATGGCGCTTGCCCGCGCCGATGACGAGCGGGGCGACGACGGGAGGATCCCGGCACTCTACGGCATCGCCGGCACCGCGCTGTTGCCGATCATCCGCTATTCGGTGATCTGGTGGAATACGCTTCATCAGGGACCCTCGATCAGCCTGACCAAGTCTAGCATCGCCGGCAGCATCCTGTGGCCTCTGGGGTTCACCCTGACCGGCTTCACGCTGCTTTTCGCGGCAATAGTGCGGATGCGGATGCGGACGACGCTCGCGCGACTCAAGGCGGAAGCACGACTGAAGCGGATGGTGCAGCCGTGAACGCCTGGCCGTTCGTCATCGCTGCATATGCGATCGCGCTCGGCGCCGCCGCAGTACTGACGCTGCTCAGCTACGTCGCTATGAAGCGCACCGAGAGATGAAGGCCAAATATCAAAGATTGATTCTGGCACTGCTAGGCATAGCTGCTGTTGCCGCCGCGGCGCTGCTCGCCATGTCGGCGCTGAAGAACCAAGGGTCGTTCATCTATGCGCCCTCCGATGTACGAAAACAGGGACGGCCCCTCGGGCGCGCCGTCCGCCCCGGCGGCATGGTCCCGGCCGACTCCATCCGGCGCGGAGCGGATCGCGTCACCGTCCACTTCGTCGTCGGCGACGGCATCGCGACCACCCCGGTGACTTACGCCGGCATTGTCCCTGACCTGTTTTAAGAACGCTCCGGCGTAGTAGCCGAGGGCCAGCTCGTGTTGCAATATAAGGATTGTAGCTAATTGCCGGCTTCCTCCGCCGCGCGTAAAAGTAGTCATCTATTAACACTATAGAAGGGAGTAACTGATGAGGCCGACCACATGGTTGCCGTGCATGGCACTCCTCCTCACTGCTGCTGGTGACGACGGGACTATCTGCCGCAACGTGACAGGTGATCGCGACGGGCTGTTTCACACCTTCTGGCACGACAGGGGCGAAGGTTGTCTTACACTCGCCTCAAACGGCAGCTACCAGGTGGAATGGGCGCTCGAGTCACAAGACAACTTAGTCGCAGGTCGCGGCTGGCGCCGAGGCTCTGCCGATCGCATTGTCGGCTACCGTGCCGGGCGTTTCAACCCTGGCTCGAACGGCTACCTGACCTTATATGGCTGGTCGAAAAGTCCCCTGGTCGAGTATTACGTGGTGGACAATTGGGGCGATTTTACACCTCCTGGCCCGAGCGCGGTGCCGCTAGGTACCGTGCAAAGCGACGGTGGCACATACCGCATCTACCGCATGCGCCGGATCGAGCAGCCCTCGATCTCGGGCACCGCCTCCTTCGATCAGTATTGGAGCGTCCGCACCGAACGCCGCCCGATCAGGCGCGACAGCATCATCACGTTGGCCAATCATGTCGCTGCTTGGCGACGGGCGGGGATGACGCTGGGCTCACTCGATTATCAGGTGTTGGCGACAGAGGGTTTCGGCAGCACCGGCGCGTCAGCGGTAAGGCTATGGGACCAGCGGGGTCATGCGCCACGTTGACGACCTTCAATTTGACTTGTCGTCTGGCCTGACCGCCCCGGAGGTGGATGCGAGTAGACCGATGTCGGTCACTGCATTTGTAACGTGCTGCTCGGCGATCAACTTGTGCTTCGCATCGACCGCCAACTGTGCGTTGTAGCCGACCGTGGTTCTGACCTGTCACCATTGCACTTGCACCGGGTTCCTTTAGCAAAAATTTGGCTTTCGCCGCTGGCGGTCAGCTGCTCCAGCATCGCCGCTTGCACCTGTCGCTGCTCACGCACCTTTGCGATCTTCGCCGCCACCGTCTCGCAGTGACCGGGCCATCTGCTATCCTCGCCGCGGTCGATGGCGTTCGGTTCGGTCAGGTATCCCTCGATCCGCTCGTCGGCCACCGCCATGTATCTGGTCAGCTTGTCGCGAGAGAAATTGCGTTCCGAATTGTTCACTGCTGTGAGCCGGGTGCCATCCACCGCCAGCAACTCGCGCCCGAACAGGTCCAGCTTGCGGCACAGGACGACGAAGGCGCGGAACACCGCCTTGAATGCACCCCGGTTGCTGCAACGGAAGTCGGCAAAAGTCTTGTAGTCCGGCTGCAACCCGCGAGGTAGCCGGATTAGTTCGAGAATGTCGCCTCGACCTCACCCGATTGAGGTAGCCTTACAGGTACGGCTTTATCATACCTCACGAGGACAGATGACTCTGACAGCCAACGGCCTTCGCCCCCCATCAGAGTTTCTTCCCAGCAGTGAGGCAAGCCACGGCGCAATTATAAAAGGCAAAATGCCGGACTACATATCAAGCCCTCTGAAGCGCTGCCGCTGCTCGGCATGCCGATTATGGGCCTCCCCATGGACGCGGAAGGATTACGTCCCTATGTTGGATGTGTGGCCACTGTTCTGACCCCTCGTGAACAGCAAGAGACTGCCTCGATCGCGTGGCAGCTCGGCGGTTACGACGACATGTTACGCCTTGAGCGGGAGCTGAAAGCTATGAAGGCTGCGGGCAAGCGCCCTAAGATGGTCATTGATCAGGCAACCGGTAAGCGGAAATTGATCGAGGCCTGAGCTTTGTTCTCACTGACGCTGGCCGTTGTCACCGGCGTTGCGATCCTTCTCCCTGGCTTTTTCGCGATCCTGCTCTGGAATACGCGCGCCCGTCGATACGCCGTTGCGCGCCCGGATTTGCCGGTAAACGCCTTAAGCGTGTTGGCCATCGGGGTTGCCGTTTCCCTAATCGCGCATCTCCTGACCGGGCTCGCTATTGGTTTGGTGCAATCGCTTTTGGTCGACGTGAGCCGCTTTCTGCCGGCACTGTATCGAACCCCTGCGGTCAATCCGATCGGCACGTTGCTGATCATCGCCCAAGGTGGACCTAAGGCGGCCGCCCTAGGCGGCAATGATCTGGTACTTGGAATCTGCGCACCGATTTTCTCGACATTGGCGATCATCATGCTGATGGCAGACGATGCGCTCGATGTCGCGACCGAAGGGTGGGACTTCGGTGGCCATGGCTGGGCCTACACGCACATCATCAAGCCGACGCAGCACGGTCACCGTCCGATAGCATATGTGCTGACCGATCTCCAGCATGATGGGTTGGGGGTTGGCTATCGCGGCGTGGTCGCCGACATCCGTCAAAGCAGCGATGGCCAGACGCAGAGCATCAGCCTTGCATCTCCTGCTCGTTTTCTCTTCGAACTAAAGCCCGGCACGTCGCGGCGTTGGGCGCCATCCAGCGAGCCTGCGCTAGTTCGCTACACAGAACGCCCTGTAGGGGGCATTATCAGCCTCGATCAGAAGGTCATTCACGACATCGTGGTCTCGGCCCCTGCCACGGATTTGCTGCGCGAGTTGCGCGACCTTGATACGCAGCGCCAGCATGGGTGACTTCCTGATCTTCACGGCCTCTAGGGTGCTGGTATGGATCGTGTTTATCGGCAGCATGGTGTTGACCGGTTTGTCGGTTGCGCTCGCGGCATGGGCTATCGCAGGCCCGTGGTGGCCGACGACGCTGGTTCAGAACGGCTTTCGCCGTCGCCGTTCCTGCTGGGCGCTGGGTCAGGCATTCGCTGTCGCTACTATTCCTATCCTGCTGCTGGGCGACTACGGCATCGACGTCGGGACCTTGATCTTCCTGGTTTTCGCTCCGCGATACGTCAACTGGCGGGTTCGCTGCGGTGCCTGGCTCGATGACAACGAGGCGACCCGCACCGCTGCCCGCACAATCCGCAACCGCCTGCGCGATCGACAGGAAGAAGCCGCATTGCCGCCAGATGCTGGCCCATGGCCTGAGTATGTGAACGACGTGGTTCGTTCCGCTCGGGACCAGCTGTACACACCACCGGAGACGGTAGTGCCACCCGAAGCTCTTCCAAACTGATGTAAGAAACGTAGCGGCGTTGGTCGACGTTTGTCCGTAGTCAGACGCGACTAGTTAAGCCCAAGCTTGGCAAAAAAGGCCTCATTTCTCAGCCGGGCGTCATGGAGCAGCTTGTTATAGGGCAGAACTTCAACGACGGCGTTGTGGATCGGCGAGAAACCGAAATACCCCTCCCCGTCCGCGCTTTTATTTTGCGCGATCGACATAGAGACAACCTCGACCAGCTTCGGGGTAAAATCCGCCACGACAAAGCAGATGAACCTAGTGCTGGCCGGAATCGGCTTACGGAACTTGCCGGTGCGATCTTTGAATGCGCCCCCATTCCGCATGATGTTCACATATTCCAGCACTTGTGTCACCGGATTGTCGGCAGGGCCATAGCTCGTGCGGCCAGGCCGCTTGAACTCGACAATGACGATCGGCTCGTCGGTCCCCTCGCGGTCGAACGCCAATGAGCGATCGAACACCATTGCAACGTCAGGTTCACGCGTACTCGTGCTCTCCGTCAGGAAGGTACTGAACGGCTTGTCGGACTTGAGGTACGAATAGAAGGCCAGCCGGTCATCGAGTATCCACAAGTTATGGTCTTCGTAGTCGAGCGCTTCGCCGTCAGAGCGGATCGGGATGATGAGATCGTGGACGATCTCCTCGCGTAAATAGTTCCGCTGTTCCGGATCGACGTACGCCAAAGAGCTGTCGAGGAGATCCAGGATCTCCTTACGCTTGACGACGTATTCCGCCAGCGACGCCTTCTTATCGGAATTGATTGCGCTGGCCACCTTCTGCACCCGGTCATCCACCTCGCTAGCGTTGCCGGCAGATAGTGCTTTGATCTCGCGCTTTGTTTCGCGCTGCTTACGCCGGCGTTGGCGCGCCAACTCAATGTAAATATCCTCTTCGGATTTCGCATTGAGCGAGAGGTGCTCCTCGACAAAACCGGGAATATTACTGGCAACGCTCAGAAATTGCGGATTCTCCCTCACAACGCGCAGCGTTATACTGGCCTGCTTGGTGCGCACCTGTTCGATGTAGGGCGCCAGATGTCGTTTAGCGGCATCGACCGCCGCTTGATGCAGGCTGCGGTAATCGTCTTCACGGAAGGTGAAGTTGGTGCGCTCTTGGTTGACGTGGCCGTTCAAATAGTCGCCAGACACCAGGCCGATATAGACTGATTCACCATTTTCCCCGATGTAGCCAAGCCCTAGTTGGTTATCGATCTTCTCGTCCCGAACAACGCGCCCGTCACCGACGTAGAGGTTCCAGTGCTTGCCGCCATCGTGCAGGCGAAGCCCCTTGTTGAGCAGGATGTGGTACATATCGACAAAGATCGGTTCCTCCCCGGGCTCAAGGGCGACCTTCAATGTCTCTGGCGTGTCAGACTCCACAGCACCGCTATAGAAATCGAGCAGGCTGATGCGCTCGGCGCGATCCACAAGCGTGAACGACGGCACTTCATAACTGGCAAAGTTGCGCAGGAAGTGACCGATGATGTGGGCCGCGATCGTGTCGGCCTTGCGCGGGCAATGCGCGCTATAGGATTGAACGTACGGCTCGAGCCTGACTTTCGTGCCCACCGTCGGACTCGACCCCGCCGGCCGCAGCTCATGGCCAATCAGCGGGCTGGTGTCATTCTGGGCAACCGCGAAGTCGAAGGAGCGGTGCAGCGTTGCACCGCCTTCGGTGAAGCTGCTGTTGACGTGCGTATTCTGAAACACCTTCAGCCAGGACAGTCGACCGACGCCTTTACCGCCGCGGCTGATCTTGCTGGCGGTGTCCGCCGTGCGGAATGCCCGCCAGTTGTCGATGTTCAGCCCGATCCCGTTGTCCTCGATCAGGAAACCGGTAACCGGTGGGTTCTCGTCGTCGGAGGTGCTGCGCAGGATCGTCACCGTGATGACCCCCTTGGCTGCCGCCTCGCGATCCCACCTGGCTTCGATGGCATGGAACGCGTTGGCGATCGCCTCGAATAAGGGGAACAGCGCGTTCAGCGGTGATGGTGCGAACCCAAGATTGCGGACGCGCCCGGCCAGGCTGAACTGGAAGTCATCAGATGTGTCGGTCTTCACAGCGCCCCCTTCTAACGATGCCTATGCGACATCCTCTCCAACGCCAACCCAGACCGTCAGGCAAACCCTTCGCCCGCATGGTTCCGGAACGCCTCCTGATCACGAACATATTCGCTGAGCATCTCGAGCGACTTATGCCGGCTGTGTTCTTTCATTTTGAACAAATTGGCACCATGCCGGCCTGCCTCTGTCAAAAAGCCTGCCCGTAAGGAGTGGCCTGAGAACAGCGTCGGATCATAGCCGGCCGCCGCTGCCCGCGCCTTGACCACCAGAGCCACGGTTTGCGGCCCGAGCGGTTTGGTGGTCAGGCGGCCGTGCGGCGTGAGCCGTCGGAACACCGGGCCTTCGGTGATGCCGGCTGCGTCCAACCAGGCGCGATAGTGGCGCACAGGCTCCATGCGCCGGCCGTCGAGGACCGCGACAGTCTGCCCCCTGCCCTCCTGATCCCCTTTCGAAAAGGGGATGGTGACCAGCAGCCCTCGCGGGTCCTCGGCGACATCGCCAACCTCGATCGCGACAAGCTCGGAGCGCCGGAATGCGCCCATCATGCCGATGCTCAGCAAGGCGCGATCCCGGTAGTCGATGAGGGTCGAGCCGGTGATATGGCGCACCATGTCGCGCAGAACGTCGCTGTCCGCTGGCCGCTTCTTGGCTGGGCGATCGCTACGTTTTGCGTTGCGAATGCCCCGCATGACCCGATCGAGCGCGGCAGCACCGGCTTGCGTCGTCGGCGGTTCCAACTCGGCCGCACGATGTGCAAACACGATCGCGGCGAGCCGACGCCCGATCGATGACTTGGATAACGGTCGCCCTTTGGAATACGCGCTACCGTCGCTCGCAAGTTCGCTCAGGAATGCCGCGGTGACGATGGGCGACGCGGGAAGCGCCGGGTAGCCGCGCGCGTCGCACCATGTGGTGAACAGCCGCCAGTCCGATCGATAGGCGCGCAAGGTTGCATCGGCCGACGCACGGCTGAGGAAATGGTCGACGCGGTCGCGGTCCCCCCGATCCAGCTCGGGGGATAGCAAGGTGCGCGAAGGCGGCTGCCCGAGGATTAGGTCCGCAGAGACGACAGCGCGGCTTCCTTGTGCGTAAGCGTCGTCGCGGTCATCATCGCCGGTCATACCGGACCATCACGCGCAGGGTCGTAGATTGTCATGTCCTGGTGCCATGACACTGTGCCGTCGTGACGCAGCCAATGACCAAGCGGTCGCTGACGGCCGCCATCTCCAAAGGGAAAGGTGCCGGATGTCTGCTCAAAGATGGAAACACTGGTCCAGCTTATGAGATGCGCAGCGGTTATCGCCCGCTCACCAAACGCGATGGCATGGTCATCGTCGTCCTCGCGCTGATGATGCATCAGGAATTCCGGCCGCGATCGTCCGCTTGGCCGACTGAAGATAAAGTCATAGCCATAAACGGCGTCACCCTGTCCATCGTTCACCGGACCGTTGATCGCGAGGTGTTCATCCTGTTTATCATCGCAGGTCAGGCAACGGCCAGCGGCGATAACATTGCCGACGCACTCAGGGTACACACAGTCGCTACGATCAACGGTCGTCGTGGTGGCACAGACGACGCAGTGTAGTTCCGTCTCCCCCGGTTCTTTACGCCTGAACTGCGCGAGTTTGGGCAGATTGATCGCGTAATCGGGCGGCGTCGCCTCGAAGCAGGCGGGGCACAGATAGGCGCGCTGCCTGGGGTCGTACCCGAAGAGGGCGATGGCTTCTGCCGGTGAGAGGAAGCCGATCGCGCACGCCACCTGCCCGACGACTGCGCTATAAACGTGATCATCCAGACCGAAGATCGCAAACTTGCTCGCCCCTTCCACGGCGTACAAGCGATCGACCCATGATTTCTCGGCAAAGAGCGCGTTGGCTGCCAGCAGGATGGTGCGGATCACCTTGCCTGCGGTGAAGGTCACGCTCGGGGCAGAATGCATGATCTGATTGCGATCCTTGCGGACCGCCGTCCAGAAGCTGTTGAACGCGGGCTCGAGTGCCGGCGCCACGACGCTATTATGCACGGCCACGAGCTTCGACGCCTCAAGGCTCGGCAATTCGCCAAAGGACGCCGATCCTTTGGCACCCTTTGGTGCCCACTCACCGGGATCACCAAGCAGCAGGTACGGCGACACGCGCGCGATCCGTCCCTTGAGCCCGAGTTCCATGCCCTGCTGGATCAGGCTGTAGGCGTTGGCGAGCGCCGGCTGCACGCTTTGCCAATATTCATCAGCCGCCTCGGCGTCGCCGCCAGCACCGATGCCAACCTGCAACGCTTGTTGCGCATCCATCGTGATCGTCCACGCCAGATGCAGCAGATTGACGCCTGCATCATGGAAATCATCTGGCGTTGGCACGTCCTTGATCACTGTTTCGGCTCCGTCACGAGCGCCTTTTGTGCTGAGTGGTGTTGCTAGCAGGAATCAGGCTTATCGCTAGTAACTATTGTGGCTGGTGGGTTGGATAGCGACACGCACATGCCCCTCGCCCTTTACCGACTGTCAGGCCATACGTGGCTTTCCATACCATATCATGCGGATGCTGTCATATGACGCTACAGGTCAACATTACACCGAATGGGCGCATGAGCCTGCCAGTGGGCATTCGCAAGCGTCTGGGGCTTGAGAATGGCGGCGCGGTTCTGGTCGAAGAAACGCCTGACGGCGTTATCCTCCGCACGGTCGAACAGGCTGTGGCCAAGGCGCAAGGAATTGCCAAACGCTATGTCCAGCAGCCCGGCGCGTCGGTCGATGACTTTCTGGCGGCCCGGCGTGAGGAGAGCGGCGAATGACCCATGTCGTTCTCGATGCCTCAGCGATCCTCGCCCTGCTAAGAGGCGAGCGCGGGGCCAGCAAGGTTGCCGGCGTAATCGCCAATGCTTCCGTATGTGCGATCAATCACGCTGAGGTCGTCAGCCACTTCGTTGAACTCGGCGCGCCACTTGACGAGGTTCGCGCCATGCTGGGCGCCCTTCCCTATAGCGTTGTCGCGGTCGACGACGCGCTGGCTTGGGAGGCGGGCAGCTTACGGGCGGAGACCGCGTCAGCCGGACTGTCGCTGGGTGATCGCTTTTGCCTCGCGCTGGCGAGGCAGCTCGGCGTCTCAGCCTATACCGCCGACAAGACATGGAAAGACATCGCGAGCGATGCCGGTGCCAAGGTCGTGGTAATTCGCTGACCGATAGGGATGCGGCGTGTATCGCCGCATCCCCACAACTCGTTTACTTGGCAGGCAGACGACGACGTTTGGGCGTGCCCACAGTCTGCGATCCTTGCTCGAGGACCGCCGCTGAATCGATTGATCGAGGCGCGAAGCTCAGCACCGGTAATGGCTGCATCATAAGCCCGGCTTGCCCGGTCAGCATCGCGACCAGGCTGCGGAAATAGGGATACGTCGCGACCTTGCCGACCCGCTCGATAAAAAGCTCGCATGCACCTTCGTCACAAGCGCCTTGGATACGATAACTGGCGAGATAGGTCGCACCGATCGACAGAACGCGCTTGCGACCGTAGCGGCAAACGACCTTGAAGCTGAAAACGCCATAAAGCGAGCCGTTCTCATGTTCGAGGAAACTGTCGAGCACGCCCGCAACGACATTGTTGCGCCATGCGTCAGGATCGAGATCCAGCGCCTCGGGCTTCATATCGAATTCGCTCGTGGTCATACGAATGCTGCGCAGGTGCGCGCGTGCAACCAGGCTATTGTAGACGCTGGGGTCCATGCTTGCGGCATCTTGGGGCAAGGTCTGGATCCTAACCCGCAACCGCAAACCGGCGAGGGCGTCGGGTATCAGCTTCTTCAGCCCGCGCCCAACGATCCACCAAACGGCCGCGATCTGGCGACGCCACGGCAGTGTCATCATGCGTTACGATGATGTTTGAGCCAATCTGAATATCGTTGATGAGCCCCGAAACCGTCCAGTGCTGATCACTGTCCGCAGCGTCACCTCGCGCAAGAGCAACCATATTTTCTAGCTGACATTGTGTCGTGAGGACAGGACTCTGACCTAAATGATAAAATATCTTTGCGATGGTTCGAATAGTCAGGTTTTTGGCCTGCTCGCCAAACATCTGACTGACTCTCGCCTCAGAGACATTCAATCGCTTCGATAAATCACGAGCACGAAGGCCTTTTTCGTTCATTACGCGCTGTATTTCCGACTGAACCGCAACAATGAATTCCGCTTCTGCGAGTTCGACGGCAAGCGTGTCGGCATCGCACGTTACCGCGCTGCCTGCCATTATGCCCGCTCCTATTTCGGTCATCGTTCACGCTCCTTCTGTACAACTATCTCGAGGGGCAGCATCGCTTGCAGCGCCGCGACTGGCTGGAGAACCGGATCCACCGCGCGGGCAATACGCACCTCTGTTACGAAAAATGTCTGACGCGCCTCGTCAGTGCCACGACGACCGACCACCTGAATGTCGGTCGCGATAAACTCCTCCAGACGACCATGCTGGTCACCCGCTACGCGTCGAAAGGCCTGTTCAGGGAGATGATCACAGCCATTACAGAACCGGCGGAACAGCCCCATCAGCCGTGCGAACACCGTCACAGGTATGGCATGGTGCAACCGCGCCCAGTCACTGGCACGCATCGCGATGCAGCGCCGAGGCCCATCGACCCGCACCTCGGCATGCTCGGCTGGTGATCGCTCGGCTGAGCCCATCTGCACCTCATCACTTAAGGTACGTGTTAAGCTCGAACGCGTCCACTATCATTCTTGTCACGATTGGACGTCTTGAATCTCGATGGCATGCTTAACATATAGCTAAAGCTGGCGCGGCCATTCGGGGACGTGTTCGTGTCAGGGTTCAGGTAGGAAGGACACGACACAATGACGGCTGCCATCACGTTTTACCCGGTCTGCAATGGCGACATGACGCTGCTGCGGTTCGACAACGATCAGACGCTGCTGATCGATATCCACATCCGCAAGGGTGCCGACGACCCGGATGATGACACACCCGACGTCATGAGCCTGCTGCGCGAGCAACTGAAGCGCGACGAGAAGGGCCGGCTCTTCGTCGATGGTTTTCTTAACACCCATCCCGACAAGGACCATATCTGTGGCCTGTCGAAGCACTTCCACCTTGGGCCGCCCGACGACTGGGTCAAGGCCGACGACAAGATCCTGATCCGCGAGGTGTGGTCGTCGCCCATCGTGTTTCGGCGGGCATCGATGACGCACACGCTGTGTGACGATGCCAAGGCCTGGGCAAAAGAAGCCCGGCGCCGGGTAGCGCTGTATCGTACTACCAAGGCGATCGGGATCGAGGGCGATCGTATCCAGATTTTGGGCGAGGACATCAAGGGTAAGACCGATGACATCTTGGGGATCGTCGTAAAGACCGACGATGTCGTGTCCAGCCTCAACCGCGTCACCGCTGGCGCCTTTGAAGCTCGTCTCCTGGCTCCAATGCCGCAAGGCGACGATGAAGAACTGGTGGAGCTGCTGGCGAAAAACCGGTCGTCAGTCATTCTGCGCTTTTCGATCCGCGGGGCCGGGTATGCCGACAAGTGCCGCTTCCTGACTGGCGGAGACGCGGAGGTGGCGATCTGGGAACGCCTGTGGGATAAGCATGGGGCAGCGCATGCCGACTGGCTGAGCTACGATATCCTGCAGGCACCGCACCACTGTTCCTGGCATAGCCTGAGCTATGACAGCTACTCGACCTGGGGAGAGGACGCCGAGGTATGTGAGAGCGCCCGCACCGCGTTGGCGCAAATCCGCAAAGGCGCCGTTATCGTCGCCAGCTGCGAGCATATCGATCCTGAGGATGCCGATCCGCCGAGCGATCGCGCCAAGCGCGAGTACATCTCGATCGTTGAGGGCAAAGATGATCGCTTCCGGTGCGTCACCGATGTTTGGGAGGATGAACAGCAGCCGCTGCGCTACGAGATCGGTGCCAGCGGCATCGTCAAGGCCGTCAAGAATGCCGGCAAGGCGGCAGCAACGGCGTTGGGGATCGGCGCGACGGCGGCACAGGCACGGCCGCACGGCCGCGCCTGATGGCCTCCCCGAGATCAGGATCACCGGGCGATGACATCCTCCGGGTGGCGACATGCCACCCGGAATTCGTCGGTGGCGAAGTCATCGGCGATGATGAGGTTCGCATCGATCTGAGGGTTGAGATGCCCCTCCACTGCCAGGCGGATGGGATCAGCGACACCGGCGTCCGGATCGTTGAGCCCGTTACGCTGCGCATCCCGTCTAAATATCCCTGGCGCTCTCCCCAAGTGCGACTTCGCGCCGACTTTCCGCGCAACTTCCCTCATCTTCACCCGGGCGGCGCTGACGCACCGCCCAGGCCATGCCTTGTCGATGGCGATCAGGATGAATTTTTTCTGCAGTTCGGCTTGGTCGAGTATGGCGTGTTCCATCTCCTCGAACAGGTCGCCGTCTGGCTGCGCAAGGCTGCGGTCAATCATCTGATCGACCCTGTACAAGGCTGGGAGCCGGCCATGCGGCGTGGCTTGCGCGATACAATCGCCTTCGACGCGGAGACCATGCGTGCCACCCGCCTGAAGGCCGGCGGCTATATCGCCTGGCGTGGCCGCTTCGGTCGAACGGGGGCCGATGATGCAACGCTGCTTGATGGTGCGTCGGTCTGGATCAATAGCGATGGCGTCAAAACGCCGCTCAGTACGACGGACAAGTCGCTCTTCAGCGTTTCGCCAATGTCAAATGGGGGCACGCTGGGCAAAACCGTCATCGGGATTGTCTGGGCCGACAAGCCTCCCTCTGGTGGCACCTACGTTAGCGA
Organism: Sphingomonas sp. Sph1(2015); assembly: GCF_001970915.1. Taxonomy (NCBI): domain Bacteria; kingdom Pseudomonadati; phylum Pseudomonadota; class Alphaproteobacteria; order Sphingomonadales; family Sphingomonadaceae; genus Sphingomonas; species Sphingomonas sp. Sph1(2015). The sequence continues at coordinate 19,081 of NZ_MQUI01000005.1, read as the reverse complement.
CCGCTACACCCCCGATGACGTCACGACAATCGATGAGCTTCGTGCGCGTGCAGATACGCTGGGCTGCCGTCGCGGTCTCGATCTTTTCCTCAGCAATCTGGAACGGTCGTGGCAGGGCTGGCACCTCAATCAGCCAATCCCGATTGGCATTGTGCTGTGCGTCGAACGCCCCGTTCATCTGATTGGATCAAATTCCGCGATCGAATTACTGCCGTACGTCGTTGAAATCCGTCCTTATGACCAGCGAACGACTGGAATCGTCCGTGGAGGCGATGAGCCGGTCAGACCTGCTCTGCATTATCAGACCTTGAACGCGCCATTGCTGCGGACGCTGGCAGGGGTACCCGAACGGCCCGCGCTGGCGCTGCTTGGCTGTGGCAGCGTCGGCTCGAAACTCGCGCTGCACGCCGCGCGCTCCGGGCAGTCGATCATCGCAATAAGCGACGAGGGGTGGCTACGGCCGCACAATATGGCGCGACACGCCCTCTCCCCTACTGCGGTGGGCCAGCCCAAGACTGCCGCGCTTGCTGATGAGCTGGCCGGGTTCAGCTTGTCGCCAACACTCTACCAGGATGACATCGCGTCAGCCCTGCGTGACGAAGCGATCCGGGCCAAAGTTATTCCCGCAGGTACGGGCATCGTCGTCAACGCCACCGCGTCGCTCGCGGTGCGTGAAGCGTTATCCACCGCGATCCGCCCGCATGATCGAGCCCGCTATATCGAGGCGGCGCTCTTTGGCCGCGGCCGCATGGCTTACCTGCTGGTCGACGGAGCCTCACACAACCCAAATCACAACGATCTGATGGCTGAGATGTACGCCACGCTGGCCGATGGTGAGGCTATAGCGCTGCTTGCCGATCCTGAAACCGGTCTCGCTGAAATCCAGATAGGCCAGGGCTGTGGATCGCTGACGATGACTATCGACGACGCGCAGCTCTCGATGATGACAGCCGGGCTTGCCAAAGAGATCGATCACGCGGCTGACCATCCGAACGCCGACGGCCTGATCGTCACTGGCGTCTGTGACATCGATACCCCCACAACGCGCTGGACCCGCCAAACCGTACCGTCCTTCGAAACCGTCGTGATCGAGGGTAGCGATGGCTGGGAGCTGCGGATCAGTCAGCGCATTGCAGCAAAGATCCGGTCATCGGCCGCAGCCTCGCCGCATGCGGAGACCGGGGGTCTACTCGTTGGCCTTAGCAGTGCCCGGATGAAGACGGTCACCGTGGTCGATCTGCTCGATGCACCAACTGACAGCACGTGTTCTGCCGGCCTGTTTGTTCTCGGCACGACCGGCCTTCAGGATGCGATTGAGAATCGCCATCAGGCCAGCGGACGGACGCTCTTCGATGTTGGCACCTGGCACAGCCATCTTGCCGACGAAGGTCCATCAGCGCTCGACTGGCGAACGGCGACAGAACTGGCGGCGGGGCGTGCCCCACCATCGGTATTGCTGATTGTGACGCCGCTTCGCTTTCACGCACTGATCGCGAAGGATACGAACGGTGGCTGAGACGAAATCCCTCAAAGAGCAAAATGCTTGGCTCATTCGTGCCGCCATCATCGCCCATGCAACAGCCTTTCTCGTGGCGGCGGTAGAACCGGCCAAGCTCATCAAAGCCCGCTCGGTACAGTTAGTCACAAAGCTCGAGGCAATGGCCGTGCCGGGATCGGCATCGCTTGGCCTGATTGTCATAGCCTCGTTGATTTTGCTGGGCTTGATTCCACCCAACTGGCGCGATCGGGTGATCCATTTGCGATGGCGCCATCCCCTGCCCGGATCACGGGCCTTTACCGTTGTCGGCCCCACTTCGTCGTACGTGGACATGACTGCGTTGGAAAACAGGCTGGGCCCCCTGCCCTCCGATCCTACGACGCAGAATCAACTGTTTTACCGGATCTACAAACCTCTCAGGGATGACATCAGTGTCTGCGATCCGCATCGCCGATACCTTGCTGCGCGGGATATCGGCACGATCACAGCGCTTTTGATCTTGCCACTGCCGATTATGGCGTTTGTCATTAACGGCAACGTAGGTCGATCCGCGCTGTACGGTGCCTGTCTTATGTTGACCTATATCCTGTGCGCCGTGTCAGCCAAGAATTACGGTTGGCGGATGGTGCAACATGTGCTCGCCCTCACTGCGGCTGGCGATGCAAGCCCGCCAGCCCCGGCACCACAAGTATAACAATCACGTTTCCCGGCCGCACAAGACGCTTACACCGGTCCTGATATCAGTTTGGAGGGCATGACTTAGCCACCTATGCGGATTATGCCGTGCAAAAGCGACATGCCTACCCCAACGAAAGACCGATACCCGCCTGATGAACGAAATAGAAGTGGACGGAGTTCTTCGGGACCTTCGTCATCTCAAAAGCTTCGTTGTCACGCTGGCGGGCAAGGGCCGTGATGCCGGTGATTTGCGCGTGAAAATTACGCTTGGCCTTCATACGATATCACAAGGTTGCGCGCGCGGGCTGCATAACCTGGAAGACGAGAACGGCAAGCCTAGAGTGTTCTGCGAAGATCGATATGCCTTTTCGCTCGGCCTACCCGAACTGGCCCGACGAATGGTCGAACAGAATTATTACTGCTGGGAATCCATCGATCGCAATCGTGCGATAAACTACGCTGTTATCGATGTCGCTCCAGGGCGTGTTCGCGAACTTACAGACGGTGAGCACCAGGTCGTATTTTTCTATTTGTATCCCAGCAAGGGAGACCTAGCGGACGTTAATCTGATGATCACGAGTTGTCATGCGCGTGAGGTTATTTTCAGCAAAATCAAGCGGCGCTATAACATACATACGGCTTTGAGGACCTGCCTGTTTCAGCGCAAGCGTGTCCCCTAACGGAAAAGGGCCCCCGCTTTAGGCGGGAGCCCTTTATGGTGCGGGTGTGCCTTACCGTGGTGTACCGGCCGTTGAGGCGCACATGCTGCGGCGACCGTGTTACTGGAAGCCCCGCTGTCCGTAGCTGATGGTTCAATGCCATGCGGTGGTAAAAGTTTCAATAAAAAGTTGAAGCAAATTCCACCTTGCCTCCCACGAGGCGAGGGTCACGAAGTTAGGTCTGACCATGTGATAGCAGGCTCCTTGTCACGATGACCGGGAGCTCGGCGCCAAAGTCTCCTTCCACCAAAGCCGTTCACAGGCGGAGCCAGCGCTCCTGAGGCTCCCCCCTCCAGCTTTAGCTCGCGTACGACAGGGCACTCTGTGAGCAGCTCGCCTTGCACCGCTTTAGGTATACCCCTGGGAGACCGGGTGTTCTCTGGTCTCTTTTCCGTCGGCGCCCGCTTCAAAAAGGACTGGACATCGGCGGACTGGTTATAAAAGACCTAAGCATGTTCGTTCGAGCCTATTTACGTGCATCAACCGCTGAACAGGACGCCACCCGTGCCCGCGCAGCGCTGGATGCTTTCGCCGCGACACATGGGTTTCGCATTGCCGCGCGCTATGTCGAACATGAGAGTGGCACACGCCTTGCGCGCCCTGAGCTGTTCCGGCTTCTGGACGATTGCAGCCCAGGTGACGTGTTGCTGGTCGAGCAGGTCGATCGGCTGTCTCGTCTGAGCTCGGCCGACTGGGGTAAGTTGCGATCGGAGATCGAGGGCCGCCAGGTTCGGATCGTATCACTCGATCTACCGACCTCCTGGAACCTGATCGCCACCCCCGACGACTTCACGGCTCGCATGTTCGCGGCGGTGAACGCGATGATGCTCGACGTCCTAGCTGCGGTCGCACGTAAGGATTACGACGACCGTCGACGCCGCCAGGCGGAAGGCGTTGGCCGAGCTCGAACTGCTGGCCTCTACAAAGGCCGCGTCGAGAACACTGCCCGCAACGCCGCGATCACCCGCTCACTGCGTGACGGGCAAAGCTGGAGGGAGATCATGAGCGCCACAGGCTGCAGCCGAACGTTGCTGGCCAAGATCGCACGCCGCCTGAAAGAGGAACGGGTGGACGGCGCGAGCGATGTAGCCCTCCCCTGCCCCATGCCAGAGCGATCCTGATCCAGGAACGAGCCATTGACCTACAACCGGTCGTCTCGCAATTTTCCGTATCGCCTGACGGAGGCCCTATGGCATCGAAGCCGCCCATCAAGCTGTCAAAGCTTTTCGAGGAACTCGATCGTCTCACCCCGGCAGAGGCCCAGCGTGTCAGGAATACGCTCGCTGAAATCGGCGAAGGCCACCTCGGCGAGGCCTACCTGGAGCTAACCGAGCTGGTCGGCCGCGACACGGCTTTAGCAATGCTGTTGGACGAGATGCTCGGTCCTGTAATCCTGCCTGACGGGACCATGGTCGCGCGAAACTCGATTGCTAAGATCGCTCCGAACAAGCTCAACTAGCCTCGAGTCAGGGTCGATGCCTCCTCCAGTCGGCTCTCCGGGTGCTGGCTACAGACCACGACGTCGGCGGACCCTCTGTAAAACTGGGTTTTTACCGTGGTCTGCACTGTCGGTACGTGCCTTTGGATATGGTTTTAATATTAAATCCGCTTGGCGTTAGGTTGGTCGGCATTGCCTCCGCCCTTCAAGCCATGTACGCACGTGGTATTAATATCCTTTTGGGGTGCTTCCGTGATTGTCACGATAGGAAATACAAAGGGTGGCGTGGGTAAAACCACCTTGGCCGTACAGATCGCGATCGCGAGGGCTATGGCTGGCAGGGACGTGTGGCTCATCGACGGAGACCGCCAGGGGACCGCTGCTGCGGCCATCGATATTCGAGCGCAGGCTGGCCGCCTTCCTGGCATTGCGTGCGCGAAGTATGACGAAGGTCCTGCCTTGCGTGCGCAGATCCAGCAGCAGCGGGACAAGTGGCAGGACATCATCATCGACGCCGGCGGGCGCGACTCCACAGCCCTTCGAGCGGCTCTCGTCCTGTCAGACGTTCTGCTCGTGCCGTTCGCACCACGCTCGTATGACGTCTGGGCGCTCGACGACATGGCGAAGCTGATCGATGACGCGCGGAGCACGCGAGACGGCCTGCGCTGTTTTGCCATCATGAACCTTGCAGATCCGGGTGAAAAGTCGACCGACAACGCCGAGGCGGCCGACGCGGTGAAGGAGTTCCCGCAGTTCGAGTACCTCCCCTTCCCTATTCGGCGCCGCAAGGCCTTCAGCAACGCAGGAGGCTCAGGTCTCGCCATCTCAGAGATGCCGGCCAAGGACACCAAAGCTGCGGCTGAGCTAGACACATTGATTGCATCGCTTTTTAATATTCCTTCGCGATCCTGATAGGAGCCAGAACAGTGGCTATCACACGTCGACCAACGCCTGCCTCGAGCGCCGCATCGACCGCTGCGCAGGATGCCTTCATCAACGGTGCGCCTGACGCTTCACCGGTCACCAAAGATGCCGTGACGGAATACGAGAAGGGCATCAAGAAGGGGAACAAGCGTCAGATCACATTAACGATCGCGCCCGAGCTGCTCGAACGCGTCGACCAGGTCGCGAGGCGCACTGGGCAGGCGAGGGCGGCTGTCATCAACATGGCCATCTTCCAGGCCATCGAGGGCGATCTATTCCGCTCATAAGGAGCTTGGTTCACAGTGGTTTTAATATCCATGGTCGATCCATTGCCAATCGGATACCATTGGCCTTCAGCTTTAAAGGCACCTGTCTTCTATGTCTGAGCCACAGCTATTTTCGCCGCGCGATGGAGCCGACTACCTTGCAATCGGCAAGGATGAGATCGTCTGGTTCAAGGACGCCGAGGTATATAGCGACGACCCAGACGAAATCGTCCCGCCGGCTTGGAGCGTCCTTGTCTGTGGATGGCCGCGCAGCCAGAGATTCCGCAACGTCGATCTTCCTGCTGATGAACTCAGCTCCATCGCGGAAGGGATCATCGCCGATCCTCTCGCGGGCTACCCTATAGCCCGTGTTGGCACTCCGCCTATGCCGGCCGCCATGAACGATCGCCGCGCGAACGGCGTGACGTTCGATCTCACTACGCCGCTTATGGACCCGGACCTGCCCGGCCTCTTCCAGGTCAGTTATATATCTGGAGCGACGGGGCTGGCGTACTCCGATGGCATCCAGGGCTATCAGATTTTTGTGACGGTGCCGCGAGGCTATGTCATCATCGTCGTGGCCTGCGACGACGACGCGGTCAGGGTAGGGGCTGTGCTCCGCCCTGCTGATAAGCCTGACGACCTGTCGATGATGGGTTTTCTCGACCTCGCGATCGAGGCGCTCGGCATCGACAAACTTGACCACAACCTCGATCTACGGGTGCCCAGCGCTTCGTTGTAAATCAATATCATTTTAATATTAATAGCACTGCGCTTCGAGGTGCTTTAACGAGTCATAGGATTAACCGCGTCTAGCGCCTAAACTCCAAAACAAGCCACTTAGAGGTGTAAGCCGATCACGACCAGTCCGGTAGCCAGGCCGCCCGCGGCGATCTTGGCGCCGCCCAACATGCGTGCTCGAGGGCCATAGCGAGTGACTTTCCAGGTCCGGTCGATCGCTGTCCTCACGCTTAGCGCTCCGTCGACGAGGAGCAGCGATCCGATGACGAACAGCAGGATTGTCACCGCCTTGGCGAACGTCCTCGGCTGCATTTCCGATAGGACGAATGACAGCACGAGTAGCATCGTCACGATGCCGTAGCCGGACCCGATCAGTTCGATGACGTTGCGCAGCTGGTAGAGGCCGGGATACCGAACCATCCTCACGAGCGTCAGCGGCCGCGAGCATCGCCAGCACGGCTCGATGGACCAAGGTGGCGGCAGGGTCGCCACGATACTCGAGCAGCACGGGCATCGTACCTCGCGCCTCTGGATCAGCTCCGACGCCCGGCTGGTGGACGCGATGAGGGCTGACTCAATGCGACTGGATGTCGCCATACCCGCTTCCCTCATCGCCCTAGACGATATCGTCGTCGTTTCTGGTATCGACCGGGGCAGGGGGGTCGCCCCGGAAGCAGGCTGCGTCGCAGTGTAACATCGGACGTTTGCGACAGAGCATCTGCTTACCTCCGTCCATGATCGGCCAGTTGCCAAGGCGCTGGCATGGATTGTTATGTCGATCGCGAAAACCGCAAGGCACAGCGATAGGCAATGCCGCAGGGTCGGCCACCTCCTCGATAGCGTCCGTGGCCTCAGCTTTTTCGAAAAGATCGTTCTGCATCAACATGGAGGTGCCTATCGATTGAAGGGGAGGGGGATGCTTCGGCCTATGACCACCCTTCTCCTCCCCCTTTTCTCTATCGCTGCGGCACGCCTGCCGGCGCAGCTGCGGGGACCGCTGTGCCTGGCGCTGTAGGCGTAGGCGCGGGCGCTGCCGCTGCCGCTGCCGGCGCCAACCGTCCCTGTGCCTGTGTCATCAGCTTCTTGAGCGCATCGAGCATCGCCAGAGAGGTGATCTTGCCCATGTCGGTCGATGTGTACGAACCGCCGAGCGCGCCGATCCCGGAGTTAGTGAGCAAGCCCCCGCCCAAGATCGAAAGGTCCTTCTTGCGCGCCGAGCCGGTCGCAACGGCTTGTTGAATGCCGGTTTTGACCTCGACCAGCGTCAGCATCGTCTGGCTCGCCTTGACCTTCTGCTTGAAGCCCAAGCCGCCCGGGAACATCGAGCCGAGCCCACCACCGCTGCCCCCGGAATCGTTGTCGGAGTAGAGTACCTTCGCCTGCAGCAGGTAGTCGGCCGCCTTCAATGTCGCCTGATTATTAGCGCCGGCGACAGAACCGCCCGCCGCGAGCTGCCGTTCGCGCTGGAGGGCGTCGAAACCCTCGCCGCGGTCGACGATCTGGAAACATCCGCTTTGCGCCACCAGCAGCTTCAAGAGGGGCAGGGGGTCTACTCGCTGGCTTCCTCCGTTCTGCGCCTCTGCCATTCGGATCAGCGCTGCCATGCCGGCGGGCATGCCATCGGTCGGACTGGCTGCGCTGCGTTCCTCCACCAGGGCGACCGTACCAAGTGATCGATCGCACCTCGGCACCTCAATCGTCTCGTCGATGCCGATTCCGCCTTTGCCCATTTTCTGAGCCGACGCTGACGTTGCGGCAGCTGCAAGCATTCCTACAATGGCAATCGTTCTATACATTGTCATTCCCCTGCTCAGTTTAGTGGTTCTGGGTCGGTAATGTTGATCTTCGTTGGCAGATTTCCTGCCGGACTCCGGTGCAGATTGATGGTGTGGTAGCGTAGACGGGTGAAGGTCATAGGACGGACAACCGTCTCGTAGGTCGTTGAAGGACCAAACCACTTGTTCAAACCATGCCACTTGTCGCCTTCGATGATCTTCACTCGGAACACGCCGGGTGGCACCGGTACAGACGTCTCCTCGGCGCGTTTGACGTAGACGGAGATCACATGCGCTTCTGTTTCACTGTTGAGTAACTGCACCACCGCATTTGCCGGTCCGGCGATTACGTGGATCCTCGACGTCACAGATCGTGGGTCGACGCTGTCGTTGACGGTTACCGTCCCGGATGAGGGGAAGGGCAATTCCACTCCGTAATCTGGAAGCCATCCACTCCGCTTCGCGTCCCGATAAGCTGGCACCGCAATTGGCAGCGCACAGAGCAGCAACAGCAGGCCATTTCCTCCATTAGCCATCCAACCACGGCGTCCGCTTCGTGGCGCTCGCCGATCGTCGCGGTACTCTCGTCTGAACTTGAGATCGTTCCACCAAGTGGTGGCACCCGCCTGCTTTTGACGCTGCCTGTACCGCGCTCGCATGTAGTCGCGATCATCAATGCCCACGCGACGCGCTCCCGGCTCGCTGCGCCCTCCGGCGCACGGCCCTCTGGTGGATGCGGCGGAGTTGCTGCGCGAAATCAGCGATCACGTAGGAAAATTCGTCGGCGACCTCCTGCTCGGCCGCGCATGTCGGCGCGATCGAGGCCGCTGCCAGCACCAGGTGGGCCGCGGCGATCGGGTGAGCCTGCATTAGGTGGAAGGACTGGGTGCGAAAGTCGTCAGCGAGATCCGCGTCCGCTTTGTGATCTGGATCGCCGGAGCCCGGCGAACCGACCTGTTGCTCGCGTTGGGCCATCCTCAAGCCTCCCGCGCTTGCTGGTTGACGGCGGTCGGCGATCTCTCTGCAGCCACCAGCGAGCGTTCCCGATGTTTCGTCAGGAGGGTCTCACGGACGACAGCAGCCTGATCGGGGTCCGTAAGCCAATTCCGGTAGCGCGGATTCCATCGGCCCAAGCCGTCGCATGCGCTCTTCAGTCGGTCACCTGCGCCCTCCGTCTCGTCGGAGAGAAAAGCGATGCGGCCATCCGGCAGAGCACGTTCGTGGATGCCGGGGACGACTTCAATCTTCGCCGATGCCTTGCCAGCGCGGATCGGGTTGGAGGGGACGGGGGTGACCGTTTCGGCCTCTACAAGCGCTACAGGCGCGGCCTCCACGACTTCGATGGCAGTGCGCGTTGGCTCAGCCTCTTCAGGTGCGTCTGGAACGCTCCCAAGGTCGACGTCGCTGGGCGGATCAACCTCCGGCTCTGCGGCCGAAGCTGTTTCAGCCGCCAGAACCGTTGCGGCGGAAGGATGCTCGTCCTTTCGCGAGGGCAAGCCGACCAGCTCCTCGAACGTGCGCGGGTCCGGTTGGTGGCTGGCTGCCAGCTGCTGCGCGATCGCCATCAACGACTTGGCCGCAACGCCTGACGAGAACAGGCGACCAAACGGGGAGACGCCGCCAAACTCCGCCCAGGCTGCGATGAAGTTATCCGCTTTGTAGATCGGCAGGTTAGCACCGATCTTTGACCGATCGATTGAGCAGTCCGGTGGAATGATGACGAAGGCGGCGACCTTTTCAAAAGCCAGGTCGTGGCGACACGCCTTTAACCAGGCACGAAGCACCTCTTTCTGACGCTCAGCCTGTTCAATCGGGTTCGGGATGTCTTTTGGACGTCGCTGACCGTACCAAACCACCCATTCATTATGCTCGTTCTTTGAAAGTCGACCGCTATAGTTCTTAACCTCAATGATGCTCGCGGTGCGCGAAAGCCTCGATAGGATGACGTGATCGAATTGCGCGAAACTGCCGATCCCATCCGCCAGCCGTAGATCGTGCAGCAGGACGTGATCTGCCTTGTTGTGAAAGTATCGATCTAGGATGTGCGCGGTTGAGCGCTCCCCTTCGGCACCGCGGCGTCGGTTAAATGCGGCCTTCCTCACGCGCTCGGGCATTTTGTCGAAGGCCGAGCTTGCTATGAAGGCTGCGAAGTCGGCGCATTCGTCCGCTTTGGTCGTGTGTTTTACGATCATTGCGCTCCCCCCGCGGCGTCGGCCCATCCGGACGCGGCCGCGTTTCCTGTTGATCTATTGGCCGCCGGCTGAAGGTCAGCGCCGGACATGCCCCGCAGGTCGCCGTCATCGTAGGCAAGCAGGGCGACGCCACGACCTGCACCACGCTCGATCTCAGTGATCCTGGCGATCGCAGCGGCCACCGAGCGGCAGGCCCCGTCATCGACGCCGGCGCCGGCGGCTATGAAGAGGATCGTTCGGGCGTCGCCGGCGAACCAACGGCAGATCGAGACGGGCGGCATCGTCGATTGGCGGCCAGCGAACCGACCGGCGCATTCCTGCAGGAGCGCCAAGGTCATCCAACCAAAGTGGGTATCCTCTGGATCATCCAGATTGAGCCGCACATGCTCAGCCAGCCCGGCGTAGGTCAGGGCGCGGACCTCGGCCGAGATCTCACGCAAACCCGCACCTGGTTCGCTGGAGAGATACCAGAGGATCTCCGCCAGCACGATGCTGGCAGCATTGAACACCCGTTCCGGTACATCGGTCTGATGCAGGATCGCCTCGCTTGCCTCGGCAAGCTCCAGACGCTCAATATGATCGGCGAAGATGTCCCAGTTGGCGTGCCCCGCATCGATCAGCCGGTCGCGGTCGTAGTCGATATGGCGTCGGACCAGCTGATTGCCCTCGTCGACGATGACCAAGCGCTGCTTCCCGGAGCGCGCGGCTCGGATGTGTGCGGCAAGCACGTCTGCAGGGATCGTGTCGGCGGTGCCGCGAAGGATCAGCGTCATCGGCTGACCTCCGACCAGGCGGCGTGAGCGGCATAGCCGCTGCGACGGCATTGATACCCGAAAGCACGAAGGGCGTGGTGCGTAGCTAGCGTCATCATCACATATCCAGGCTGAGGTTTTTCTCGGGAATGCCGCGCAGCTGCTCGACGGCGTCGGACATCGCAGGCCGCGAACTGAGGTCGTCCATGTCGAGCGGAGGCAGGCCAAGTTGGTCGTCTTTGTCAGGGCGACCCGCGTCACGATGCGCGGCGTCGTCGCTGGTGCCGATCGGCGGCATGCCGTCTTCCATGCCCTTCATGTCGGCATAGTCGTTCTGCGATGCCCCCACAGGCGGGAGATCCGTCATGTCGAGGCTCGCCGGATCGATCAGGATCGGCTCCTTGATCTCGTCTAGGACGGCCATTGCCTTGCTCAGGGCGTCGTCGGCATCCTTGGTGTTGCGTCCCGCACCGTCGATTTCCAGCCGGCCAAGGCTTTCCAGGGAGGAGGTCTTGTAGCCGGTGTTGCGGTCTAGCTGCGCCTCGAGCCTCTTCTGATCGTCGACGACCATGATGAGGTCGTCGCGAACACGCGTGACGATCACGTTGGTCAGAAGCTGGTTCGAAAGGTTGCTCTCGAAGCTCTGCATCACGCCGATCGCCTTGTCGGCGGTGACGCCCTGCGCCATGTGCGCGTTCAGCGCATAGGCTAGGTCGAGCCGCGAGAGCATCGGATCGTTGGCCGCGAGCGTCACCGTCTCCTTGGAAGCCAGCTCGACGGTGACACGGCCGCCCTCGATCGAGGTTATCGTCGCCATCGCGGCATTGTGCATGCCGCGCTCCTTGTCGGTTGCGGTCCAGCGGATTCGATCGCCCTCAAAGACCCTGACCGTCTCGAGGGTGGTAAGCTGCATCCGGTCGCTATCGATCATTGGATCGATCCGCTGCGGCGAGAACTTCACGTTTCGACCGGTGCTTTCGAGCTTCACCACGACCTTGCCGTTGGCGAGCACCTTTTGGACCTCGGCCGCCCCATGGCTAAGCCCGATCTCGGGAACGCTGCCTCGGACGTGCAGCGTCTGCCCCGGCTTGTAGGACTGCTGATAGCGCAGCTGCTCGCGGAGCATGCTGACGGGCTGATGGACGGTGAGGAACAGCCCGTCGCCCTTCAGCGTGCCATCTTTGATAAGCCCTTCCTGGACGGTCTTGTTGATCGTCTCGCGCGATTCCTTGCCGGACGCGAAGATGGCGGTGACGGCACGCTCCTCGGGCGGAAGCTCCAACCACATCGTGGCGGCCTTCTCGGCCGGTTTCTTATCCTCGACGACCTTCTCGCCGAGCACGCGCAGCGCCTGTGCCGCCTTACCGACGTTGGTAAGTGCCGCGACCGTCCGCAGCTGGTCAGTGCGCTGGCGGATGTTCTCGTCCATCCGCGCCGTGGTGATGCCGGCGGCCTGTTGCACGGAAAACGACTTGCCGCGATCGATCGGCTGCAGCTGCCGGCGATCGCCGATCTCACCGAGACGCTCGTTGCCCAACGCGTCGGCGATAGTGAGCATCTTGAGCATCAGGGGGTCGGACACCATCGACGTCTCGTCGACGACGATGATCGTGTTCTTCATCTCCGCCCGCTTGGCTTTGGCCTCCGGCGTGTTCGGATTGTCGACGTGCTTCTGGTTCTCCAGCACGAAGGAGTCGATCGTCTGCGCCTCGATCCCAGCCGCCTTCATGTCATCGACCGACATCTCCTGCGGCTTCAACCCGTCCTTCAGGTCGGTGACCATCTTGTTCTGGAAGGCCAGGCCGAGGACGCGCATGCCCTCTTCTCGCGCGACGGCAGCCGTCGCCTGCAGCATGGTCGACTTGCCCGCGCCGGCGACACCCTGCACGGCGACGATGCGATCTGTGCCGGACACCAGCAGTGTCGCCGCGGCAAGCTGGCCGGGATTGAGCTCGAATGGGGAAGCAGCCTGCAGTCGGTCCGGAGCGTCGGCCGCGGCGATGATCGGCGTCGCCCGACCTTTGCCGGCCTCCACCATCGCCAGGATGCGTTCTTCGTTCTGCAGCGCCTCCGGCGTGGTCACCGCTTCGACAGTGCGCCCGTTGACCTGGATGTGACCGGGCAACAGCTTGCCCTTCTCGGTCAGCTGCTGGATGCGCGCTTCGACCGTGTCGATCGTGACGCCCTTGAAGCCGAGATCCAGCGCGGTCTTGGCCACGCGGTGCGTCTCGAAAGCTGCCTCTCGCTGGTTGTGCATCCGGATGGCCGAGGCGACCGCATATTGCGCGTTCATCTGCCCTTCCGTCAGGCCAAGGCGAACGAGGCCACGGTCGACGAGAGGGTCGCGAGGTCGGAGCATATCGGCGACAGCGGCACGGGTGGCACTGACGGCCTCCACGATCGCCTGATAGCCCCTTTCGAGCGGGCCGGCGTTCTCGCGCTCCTGTGCCTTCGCTGCGGCCTCCATGGCGCCTTCCAGGAGCTTCTTGCCGTCGAAGCCGGCAGCGGCAGCGTCCTTCATCCATTCGATGACCAAGCCCGCCTCACGGTCCTCGACGTTCAGCTTGGGATCGCGGGTCGTGACGGTGACGCCGTCTCGTCCTTTGGGTGAGACAATGCCGAGTTCGGCGGCTTTTTCGAGGATCTGTTCGCGCCGCTTACTGAAGGTATCGAGCACCTCCTTGGGCACGCCGACGATCTCGAACGTGCCGTGCTTGCCGTCCATCCGAACCTGATAGCCGAGCTTCTCGAGCTCATCGCGGAGGTAGCTGTGATAGATCGATCCAATGACGGTGTTGCTCGCCCATAGCTTCTGGGCATCGAGCGCCTTCCAGCTGCCGTCCGGCATCTGGGTCATGTTGGCGACGATCGAGTGGATGTGGGCCTGCGGATCGAGGGCGCGGCTCGTGTCGTGCTGGAAGAGCGCATAGACCAGGTTGCCAGTCTTCACCGTCTCGGTCTTGCCGTCCTGCGTCACCCGCGCCGCAGCGATATTCTTCTCGACCCATGCCATGGTCTTTTGCACGGCGAGCGTCTGCGCACCGCCTGGTCCAAGGATGCGCTTATCGCCGGCGACATAGGCCATCACGGACACGGACTTCGGCGCCGAGAAGGTCAAGTCGAACCCAGGCCTTCGGCCCTCCCGCACATCGACCTTCTCGCCGGACGGCAACTCGCCGCTCAGAACCTTGGCGAACGCCTCCTTGTTGACGGCGCCGGTGAGGCCCGCTGCGGCTGCGCCTTCGCCGCCCCACATGCTGACATCACCAGCCTTCTCGTCGGTGTAATATTCGCCACTGACGAAGTCGTCCTTGGCGAAATATTTGGCAGCCCCGGACGCTGATTTGACGGATGCGATCGAGTGCATCGTCAGTCTCCGAAGCCCAGGCCGTCATCCTCAATCCCGTCCGGAAAAGCGTCGCGTGCCTCCCTGATGGACAGGTCTTCCGGCCGATCAGGTGTCGGCTCAGCGGTTGGCGCGCGCGGCGCTCTGCCATGCCGATCGTTCTCGTTGTCGGACGGCGTCGCCTGAGCGGCAAGCGGCGGACGGATATCGCGGCGCTCGCCGTCGGAGGCCTGTCGCTGATCCTCTGTAAGCGCCTGCGGTTCGCTCTGGGTGTGAGCATCGACCGTCTTGCCATCGCGCGAATTGTCGATCTCACCTTCGGTCGGTTGTGACAGGATGTTCGAGGCAAATTTATTGGCCTCGTTCGCCGGTTCCTTCTCGTCCTCCAAGCCGGGCGCCTCCGCCCGCCCGACGTCATCACCCCCTCCACCTTTCGGCTTTCCACCACCTCCGCGCACAACCTTATCAGGCTCGTCCGGCTTGCCGGGTTTGCGCCGGATAAAGCCCTCGGCGACGGTCGCGTAATGCTCCCATTCGAGGCGGACGCGGGCCGCAGGGAAACCATCCGGGAACTTCACGAAGCCATGCAGGCTCGGGAGGTTCATGATGTCGTCGGCGATGACCAGCGGTTCGACCTGTTTGCGGGGGGTCAGCGTCGAGGCATCGCGGGTGTTGTTGTAGCCGTAGCTATACCCCTCATCCATCTGCCGGATCTCGCGATTGCCGATGTAGCGAGCACCCTGCTCGGCGGTGTCGAGATCGGCGGCCGCGAGGATCAGTTTGGTCCGCGCGAGCGACGACAGATTGCGGGCATTTTCCTCGCCGTAGACCTGCACAAGCTTGTCGAACGAGTGGAGCCCGAGGACCATCGCCCCGCCGAAGTTTCGAGCCGTTTGGAGCCCGCTCTCGATGGCCGGCAGTCGGTGCAGTGCGCCGAGCTCGTCGAACACGAACCAGGTGCGCAGCGACCGGGTTTTGCGCATCGTCATGAGCGAGTGGATCGCGAGATTGGACCACAGCGTCAGCAGCGTCCGGTTCATCTCCAGGTCGGTGTAGTTTGAGGTGATGAACAGGATCGAGCCGGGCTTCTTTTCCGCGGTCATCCAGGCCTTGATCGAGTATTGTTGCCCGTCGTCTGGCAGGAAGCGGAGCACGTGCGCGTTGGTGTTGAACACCGCGCGGATCGACTCCGCCATCTTGGCCGCTTCAGGCGCCGTGATCGGGTCGGCGATGGTGTTGGCGAGGTGCTTGTGGACCAGCTTCAGGTCGGCGGTCATCAGGTTCTCTGCAAGCGCCTGATTGGAGGTCAGACCCTCGTCCATCAGCTTCATGCACATCTCGATGAACAGCGTGCGCGCGGCCAGTACCCAGAACGGATCGCCACCCCCGCCATCGGAGGGGATCAGAGCCGCAGCTGCAGCGGTGAAATCGCTGTAGCTGGTGCAGTCGTTGAAGATCGTCCAGGCCGGACAACGCGCGTCCGCCGGGTTCAAGATGGTGTCGCGATCGGGATCGAAGAACGCCTCGACATAGGCTCCCGTCAGGTCGAACACGACGGCGCTGTCTTCGCGTTCGCGCATCTGCCGAAGCAGCTTACGGAAGACGGTCGTCTTGCCCGATCCGGTCGTGCCGAGCGTCAGGAAATGCGACTGTTCAAGCCGGTGCGGGAAGGGGATTCCTGCGACGCTATAGGGGTGGTGGATGCCGCCCATCTTCCGGGCTTTGAAGGGCATGGCAAGCACCTGCGCCGGCGTCTTGTCCGGGAAGATTTGCCCCGCTTCCTTCACGAACTCGATTTTGTTGTGCTCGGCAATTTCAGCGTAGAGCAGGTCGCGTTCGACGAGCATCGCGCCGCGCTCGTGGCGCTCCTGGATCATCGCCTTGCCGCGCCGCGCGGAGAAATCGACATACCAGATCGAGAGGGGCACGGTGATGACCGTGGCGAAGGTCAGCGAGGCGAGCAGACCCTTCACCGCCTTGCCCCAGGCGAGGATCACTTCCGGCACGAACGGGACGTATCCCATGAACGTCGACCGGACGCTGTTGTCGGGCAGCCGAAGGTTGACCCGCTTCATCTCGTCGAACGAAATCCAGTCCCAGAGGGACGACAGGATCCGCATACAGATCAGCTGGACGTTGTTCTCGTCGAGCGTCAGCGAAAGGATGATCGTGTAGGCGAGGAGGAACGTGCCCAGCCACACGAAAACCGGCATCCGTGCACCCTGTAGCCACATGAGGACCTGGGTGTTGAGGAGCTGGCTGCCGCGCGTGAAATTGCCCGAATTTCGAGGCGGTGCCCCGCGCGAGGAGTGATGCTCCTGCGGGATTGGCCGCTTGTCGTTGCGGATGTCCTTGCGGGGCTCCTTGCCCGGCTTTTTGGGGTCATCACGCGCCATGGTGGATCTTCATGCGACGGTCGGTTTCGAGGACGAGCGTGTCGCGCATTTCCGGGTGATCGGCGCGGATGATCGCATCGAGCGCGACCTGCATATATTCTGTCACCCGGAGGTGACGGCGTGCGCTATCCTGGAGAAGTTTTACGCCGTTGAGATGCTGCTCGATCGCCAGCCGGACGATGTCCGACGGCGAGCAATTCATCTTCGCGGCTTGCGCCTCGATGCGAGCGCGCAGGTCACCGGGCACCCGGATGGTAAAAGGGCGTGAGGTACTCAACGAACCAGCCTCCTAGCAGAGAGGCTGGTGGGTCCTTCGGAAGCTCCCTCTTAGCGAGGCGGCCCGATCCGGACAAGGGAGATATTGGCTACGGCCCAAGCACCGTACTACAGTGTCTTACGCTCAAACCCGCAGAAAAGCGTGACTTTCTGAGTGTCTTACAGTGTAAGACAAAGCGTAAGACAATGTGTACGCAATTCCGTGAGAAAAAGCCGTTGTCTTACAACGGGTTAGGCAAGCGCAGCTTGCAAGGGTGTGCACTACTGTAGTCCCGATACCCCCGTGTTGCTCTGATCCCCTTGGCCCCTCGTGGTGATGGGAAGGATCTCCGGGATTCCGCAGGGCAAGGAACCGCCTTCAAGGCGGAATTGAGGATAGATCCTGCGCTTCGTGCGGGGTTCTAGGGCCTGTTCGGCGATGATCGTCATGGGGTCTCTCGGGATCTGAGGGGAGGCGCTGGTCTCGGTCTTTTCGAGAGGTCGTTGGCGGGTTATACAGGGCCCGTTCAGAGCCCGATCAGCCTGACCAAAAGGCAAGACACATGGCGAAGTCACTGGACGCTGAAATGGCCGCGATCGAGGCCGAGGAACGCAAGCTGGCGGAGCGCCGAAAGGCTCATCTGAAGAAGCTGCGGGATACGGCGATCGACAAGGTCGAAAAGGCAGGGTTGCTCAAGCTCCCACTGGATCGACTAGAGCGGTTGATGGAGGCGGTGAAGACGCTCGGTGTCGACGAAGTCGAGACCCGGATCACGGCGTAAGCCTGATCCGTTTCGAGCCCCGATCGACACCAATGGCCGCACCGGGATTGCTACCCAGTGCGGCCATTCTCTTGTTCACGGATCGCGGCGCAGCCGGCTTGACATCCTCAGGCAAAAAAATGGGACGCCAGCCGTCAGGCTGGGCGTCCCATGTGGGTCGGTAAAACGGCTTGGGTCGATCAGACCCAAGCGAGCAGATGGTCACCCTCGACCGGCTTCAAAGCCGCCATGGCCGTCAGGGTCTCGACGCATGTCGCCATCGCAGGATCGTCGTCGAGCCGACGCCTGATCCGCGGGTTGGTCAGCCGGTCACGAAGCTCGGTCATGGCGATGACGCCAGCGTTCGCGCGATCGAGGCCGAGCCCGGCGAGGAGTGCCATCGCGCTGTCGTCTGCGACCGTCAGCTGCGGTGCGCCGTCGGGCGTCAGCGAGAGCCTCATCTTGATGTCGGAGCCGCGATGATCCTGCCAGACGCGGATGCGCCGTCCGAGGTACTGCGCCTCGTCGAGGATGGCGATCACATCCGGGTCATGGTCGAAGCATTTCGAGACGACGGCGAGCGCGAGATGGCAGACCCGTGCCTCCAGATCGAAGGCGTCGTCGCCGGTCGTCTCATGGATCGTCGCGAGCATGGGGAAGCCCAATCGCTGGGACTGTTCGGCGAGAAGATCACGGAGCGCTCCGAGCTGGTCGGGGGTGATGATCGCAGCCTTCGGCGGAAGGATACCGTTGCCATTTTCGACGCGGAAAGTGATGGTCATCGCGACCTCCATCATTGAAACCGCTTCTTCCTTTCTCCCTCCTCTCCGGAGAGGTTTTGAGCAGCCCCCACCGGGTGGTCCGGGTTGATAGTTAGTGCATTGTGGTTTCCGCCGCCATGGTCGGTCGGAGGTGGAGCGAAGCGGAACCGGAGACTGGCCATGGCGGTGTGGCCGCATCCGGGGCCGGTGGACGGTAGCCCAGACTGCTGTGCGGGCGGACGGTGTTGTAGTGGCGCCGCCATGCCTCGATCAGCACCCTGGCCTCGGCGAGGCTGTAGAAGATCTCGCCATTGAGCAGTTCGTCGCGCAGCGACCCGTTGAAGCTTTCGTTATAGCCGTTCTCCCATGGCGAACCGGGCGCGATGTACAGCGTTTTCACGCCGATCTGTCCGAGCCAAGTCTGGACCGCGGTGGCGATGAACTCGCTGCCGTAGCACATTGGGAAGCGCTGGTTCGGGGGCCGCTATGGCCCTGATGAAGGCAAGGCCGCGAAGCGGCCGCAGGCTTCATCAGGGCAAGCCATGGTCGGTCAGCAGGTATCTAAAGTGAGGTTGTCGA
>NZ_MQUI01000059.1:0-19423 GCF_001970915.1 Sphingomonas sp. Sph1(2015) | reverse complement strand
CAGCATCAGCGCCAGCCAGCAGCTGATCCAGCAGATCGTTCGGTATCGCAGGCTCTTTGCGTCGGGACATTTCGGGGCTCCTTCTTTCCCATTATGCCCGCCCGCACACGAAATTCCTGACACTCCCCTCCAGGTGACCGCGACGCCTTACTCGCTCTACCTCCAGCCGGAGGGCTATGAGGCAGCCAACGCCGGCGGCAACTTCGTGTTCAAACCCAAAAAGCCGGCGTTTACCGAACTGCTGCCGATCCACGGCGGTTACGTCGGAGGCGACGATTATTTTGGTGGCCACGATACCGACGATCCGCGTCACCACCTCATCGTAACGGTCAGCGACTTGGAGCAGGATGCGCTTCGCCGCCCCGACAAGCGACGCATTCATCCGAACTCGGTGTTGGACAGTCCCAACACCGTCGGTCTTCGGCGCGCCATCATCACTTTCGTCCTGGCCGCGTGCGTGCGGCGCTGGCAGCAGCACGAGGCCGGCGAGCGCAAGCGCAAGTACGCGATGATAATCCACAACGATACGCAGAAGGCGGCGCACGCTTGGCAGGATCAGGTGATCGAATGGATTAGCGAAGCGATCTTGGATCACGCGGAAAACGATCCGGAGACGCTGCGGCCACTGTTCGATGCGGCTTATGATGACCTCGATACGTCGGTCAGCGCCGACAAGGGTCGTATGCCCTCGCGCCAAGAGGCGTTCGAACTTTTTATTGATGCGCTGCAAAGCGATGACGTGGTGCGGGAGACGGTGAACTCCGACAAGGATGTGATGGCGCTGCTTGACACGCAAGCCGAGCTGAAGCTGCGCACGCCGTTTAATATCTATGTCGGCGGCAATATCCTCGACCGAGGCATCACCATCCCGAACCTGATCGCCTTCTACTACGGCCGAAACCCCCGAACGATGCAGGCTGATACCGTGCTTCAGCACTCACGCATGTATGGCAACCGGTCACGGCCCGATCTGGCGGTGACGAGGTTCTACACGTCGCAAGGGGTGTATGATCGGCTGTTCACGATCAACGGCTTTGAGAACGCGCTACGGGAAGCTTTCGAGACGGGCGCCCACGACCGCGGCGTCGTGTTCATTCAGACCGACCCCTTGCAGCGGGTGCGCCCGTGCGCGCCCAATAAGGTGATGCTCAGCTCGGTGGTGCCGGTCCGACCGAACGGCATGGTTTTGCCCACTGGGTTCCAGACGATCCGCGGTCGGGCAATGGCCGCGGCCCAGGCCAAGATCGATGCGCTAATTGATCCTCGATGGATCAACGCCGCCGGTTTCGCCGAGCTGGACCGCGCCCGCGCGATCGAGATTATCGACGCCATCGAGGAGACGATGGAGTTTGACGACACGGAGTTCGAGTGGGACGCCATGCGCGGCCTGATCGACTATTATTCCGACGTTCGCGACGGCGGCGACGGCAACCTGGTCGTGCTAGCAGAAACAGGGCGTCGGCTGACCAAAGGGGGTTCCGGTGACAAGTCCGGCCGCTCGATCTTGGGCACCGCGCTTCGATCAACCGTGATGGACCCTGGACGCTCGAAACCGGCGCTGGTGCTGCTACAACAGGAAGGCACTAAGGAGCAGGGCTGGAGCGGCCATAAGTTCTGGTGGCCTATCCTGGCAGCCCCTGCCGATGTGGAGCCCTGCATCTTCGCAACAAAGGTTGCGGCTTAGAAGCAGGCGAGGGGGAGCGCCGACACGCAGGCACCCGCGATGAGCTACTCGTCGGTGTCGGCGCCATCTTCCCGCTCCACGGATTCTGCGCCCCCCAGGGCCTGATATCGTCGATCGGCAAGCCATTGCAGGCGCTTTGCCTGGATCAGCATGACCCGCCGCAATCCACCTTGAACCTTTCGCTCGGCGATGACCTGGGCAAGTCTGGCGATGATGAGCGCACGTCGGGCAATCCTAAAATCAGGGTGCGAGCGGATCGCGAACACCTCATCAGAAACGATGCGTCCCCTGAACGATGGCGGTGCCTCGATCTCGACCTTCGCCAGCGGTGGGTCTTTCTCGTTCAGGATAGCTTTGAATCGGCTCTTTTCGATCGCCTGATCGTAAACCTTACGCTCCAGTGCATTGAGTTGATCGACGGCCGACTCCCATGCCGCCCAACGCGCGTCCGTCTTGCTTCTCGGCTTCGACACCTCTTGTAGGGCCGGAAGCGGCCAAACCTCGATCTCGTACACCTCGAAAGGGTCAAGCACAGACATAGCAACGGCATCGGTGCGTTGATTGGTCAGATGGCGCCGGATGCGAGTGCGAAGCTGCTCGTTAGTTTGCCCGACGTAGATCGGTTCCCCGTCATAATCGAAGAAGGCGTATACGCCCCACTTGAAGTTGCCGACTTTCGACGCAGCGGCAGCTCCTTCGGCGGTGAAGGCACTATCAAGATAACGTGCGAGATTCTTACGCAAATCCTCCGTTTCAAACGGAGGGAAGTTGATCTCGTCTGGATTCCGACCGTCCATGCACGCTCCACGTTTCAGTGACATATAGCTCGGCAGGGGAATAGGCGCGAGCCCGATCGGCCTTGCAAATTAGGAACACATGTAGAACATACTGGACAAGGTCAAAATGTGGCGCCACAATGGCGCCATGACTACGTCTTCCAAGCCCGCCACTGTGCGCGATCTCGATCGCATCAACCTCCGCCTATCGGCCGAGACGTTCGCTCTGATCGACGCGGCGCGCGCCGATCGCCTCGGCAACGTCTCGCGCAACACCTGGATCACCGAAGCCGTCGCGGAGAAGCTGGCGCGCGAGACGAGCGCCAACGATCGCCACGGGGAAGGGCGGGTCGCTAATGGCTAAGTTCTACGAGTTCTTCGCTGGCGGAGGCATGGCGCGCGCTGGCCTGGGGGCGGGTTGGACCTGCCTGTTCGCCAACGACTTCGACCATAAGAAGGGGCTCACCTACCAAGCAAATTGGGGCATGGGCGGCGAGCTGACGGTCGGTGACGTGAAGCAAATCACCGCCGCCAAGCTGCCCGGCGTGGCCGATCTCGTATGGGGTTCATTCCCCTGCCAAGACCTGTCACTGGCGGGGGGCGGGGCGGGGCTGCGCGGAGAGCGCTCGGGCACCTTCTACCCGTTCTGGGACGTGATCCGTGGCCTCATCGCGGACGGAAGGGCACCCAAGCTGATTGCGCTCGAGAACGTCTGCGGCACACTGACCTCGCATGAGGGCAAGGATTTCGAGGCGATCTGCCAGACCTTCGCGGACGCGGGCTACCGCTGCGGCGCCTTGGTCATCAACGCGGATCTCTTCCTTCCGCACTCCCGTCCTCGTCTATTCGTGATCGGTGTCCATGCCGACGTGACAGTCGACTCGACGCTACTCGCGCCTGGGCCGATTGAGCCGTTCCATACGCGGGGCCTGCAAAGCGCAGTCGAGCGGCTGCCGGCCGAGCTGCGACAGGGCATGTTGTGGTGGAACATGCCGACGCCCAACCGACGCAACACGACGTTCGCCAGCATGATCGAGGAGAACCCGTCGAGCGTGTCTTGGCACACGTCTGCGGAAACGCAGCAGCTCCTCGGCATGATGTCGCCCATCAACCTCGCCAAGGTGAACGCCGCCAAGCGGGCAGGGCGCCGCATGGTCGGAGGCGTCTACAAGCGCACGCGAGTTGAGGGAGGCAAAAAGGTGCAACGCGCCGAAGTTCGTTTCGACGACGTATCTGGCTGCCTACGCACGCCCGCCGGCGGCTCCAGCCGCCAAGTGATCGTCGTCATTGATGGCGCGAAAGTGCGGTCGCGACTGATCTCCGCGCGCGAGACAGCGCGTCTCATGGGTCTAGACGATGACTACAAGCTGCCGCGCAACTACAATGAAGCATACCACCTGACCGGCGACGGGGTGGCGGTGCCGGTTGTTCGGCACCTCGCCCACCATATCCTAGAGCCCCTGTTGGGCATGGCGGAGGCTGCCGAACGGGCTGCTGCATGAGCGTCATACCGTGCGAGCAGAACAGCGATCTGCGCGCGCAAATCGAGCGGTTCGCCGAGGTTCTGAAAACCGAGGCGCACCGGCTCGGTGATCATGGCCTGGACGAACGTGACTTCTACAATTCGGGCCTGTTCCGTGGTGCCGTCGAGCGGGTGAGAGGGCAATTCTCCGCGACGATGCGCACCAAGCGCGAGTTCGTCCAGCACGTCCTCAACCACATGGAGGACGAAGGCTTTATCGCCGGGTGGGATCTCACCGACGATTCCAGCCGCAACGACTATCGGGTCCGGCTTCCATCAGGTCGCACTGCCGTCATCGACCTCAAGGGTTGCTTAGACGGCAACAACACCAACATATTCGAGCGGCCGGCCGATGCCGACGAGTTTGTGATTTGGAGCATCTGCACCAACCTCGGCGCCGATCCACGTCGCAATGCTTGGTCGGGGATCCACACGCGCTTGAGCGTTGAGATGATCTCCCGCAACCAGCGTGTTGATGGCCTGATCGTCTGGGACATGGTGTGCGGCACGATCGGCCGCCCATGTCCCAAGGTCGCCGGTGACGATGGAGCACGGCTCACCGACATTGGCCCATTTCGCGTTCCGCCGGCCTGCACCTACCTGTTTCCAAGCATCGTGCCGTCCAGCGCCGCCCCCGCTGCTTCAGCTCAGCCGATCGAAGCGGTGGAGCTGCTGTTGGCGTTCCACCGCTGCTTCAAAGGCAACGATGCTGAATTGAACCATGTGGATTTCGAGCTGCTGCAAAGCGGCTCCGACCTCATGCGGCGCACCACGATCCGGCGTGCTGGCGTGGTCCAGAAGGTGTCGGACATGGCGCCGATCCGGCGTGCTTAACCGTCGAGGAAGCTGACCAGACGGCGTGATAGCTGGTCGGCATCCCGCATCTCGCATTCCCACAGCACCAGGACGCGCCAGCCTTCGTTTTCGAGCTGCTGCCGCGCCATTCCATCCCGCTCGACGTTCCGGGCGAGCTTGGGGTGCCAGTATGCCGCGTTGCTTGAAGGGCGGCGTGATCCGCGCGGACAGTCGTGCTGATGCCAAAAGCATCCATGCACGAATATCACCGCTCGGCGCGCGGGGAACACCAGGTCGGGGCTACCGGGTAGATCGCGGCGATGAAGACGGAAGCGGTAGCCGAGCCGATGGGCTAACCGCCGCACCACTATTTCCGGCCGAGTGTCCTTGCCGCGGACTCGGCGCATACGTTCTGATCGAGCGGCGGGTTCAAGCGTGTCCATCGCCCATTACCTACCATGCCGCATTGGCATTCGATCGCGCGGAAGAAAGGTAGACCTTTCTACCTCCGATAATGGCGACCCGTGTGCGCCATGGCAAAAATAGCTGACTCTACCCGCCTCCTGATGCCGCGTTCGCGGTCGCCGAAAAGCTCAAGGAATGATCGATCAGGCGGCAACGCTCCACGCTCTGAAGCTACTATCTGCGCCCTTGACCCTGATATCATCGCGCCTGCGTGTAGCCACGCCGATCGAAGCCATGTCGACCGTATCATAGAGATTGAGATATTCCTGGCTCGTATAGGATCGATCCGCAGCGGTGACGGGGAAAATGAAAACGCGCCGGGACGGATGGGTGAAGGCATCGAAATAGCCCAATTCCCACGGACACCACTTAGACTTGGTGGCATTCGCCGAATGCAGATAGAGCAGCGTCCGGCACTGCCGCATCCGCCCTCTGATCTTCTCGGCGGTCGCCCGCGTTACGGCGGTACGATCTAGCAGCGGATCGTCGATCCAGTCGACATAGACGGACAACCCTTTTTCCTCGAGCAGTTGCTTCGCTCCTAGGACAAGTTCCTGATCCATGAAAGAATGCGACAGGAATACATCGAATGAAGATTGGTATGTGTCACGCGATTCGCGCAACAAAATGCCCGCGGACTTGAACGTAGCTGCTTTCGCACGAGCAGCGGCAGCCCGGACCTCAGATTCGGTAACGTAGGACATGATCGATCTCGCCTTTAACGACCGGCGCGCTGGGCAGCGGCTTCAACCCACGACGAAAAGTTCTTTCTGCCGTCACCCTGCAACCAGGAATAAGTAGGGTAAGTTACTCTGGTCCCGAACCGATCGGTAAGCGCAAGCTTTGCGATCGGATCGGCCCCGGCCGGATCAACGGTGCCGTTACTATCCTTCATGCCAGCTAAGTGCACACCAAGGATGCCGCGTCCCTCGCGGTGGGCCTTGCGGATCTCATACTCCACCCACGGCCTCATATGCGTATCGCGACCGATCAGTACCGCTACCACGCTACTGCCGTTCATCTGCGTATCGATCCAGTTCTGGATCGCCTGCGGGCCATTGCGCATGATTTCTTCCCACGACGCATG
The DNA here is from genome assembly GCF_001970915.1 of Sphingomonas sp. Sph1(2015). Lineage (NCBI taxonomy): Bacteria > Pseudomonadati > Pseudomonadota > Alphaproteobacteria > Sphingomonadales > Sphingomonadaceae > Sphingomonas > Sphingomonas sp. Sph1(2015). The sequence continues at coordinate 13,094 of NZ_MQUI01000059.1, read as the reverse complement.
ATCGACAATGGTGTTGGAATCACGGTTTCCCGGCAACATCCAGGCATTGCGGACCTGCGACACGCGCCATGCATCTCGCGTGAAGTGAAAGCTGAAGAATACCCGCCTCGCCAATGCCGTTCTCCCAGATGTTCATCACAAACGATTTTTCAGCGTGCGATCCGCTTAATGATTTTCAAAACCGCATCAGCGAGTTGATCTGGCGTTGCCGAGGCGTCTGACAATATGCGCAACTCATCGTCCGTGGGGCGCCGGGCATTACTGCCAGTCGACGGAAGGGCTGATGTCAGCAACCCATTGGCGATAACCGAGGCAGCGCCTCCGGTGGCTCCGACAGGCAATAGAAATGCACCTCTACCATCGGCGAGGGCGCGCTCTTCGAACACACCGGTGGCAGACACCAGTTCGCCGGACTCGATCTTCGCACCGCCAACGAAAACCACGATACCCGCCAAGCGCGCCAACTCACCACGCAGCTCTGCCCAATGCTGACGATCCGGCTCAGCGTCACCGACCGGTTGCGGAAAGGGACGAACAACCAACCGCCGATCAAAGTCCCACTCACCGCGCCCCTGCATGGTTTCGAGGAACCCTGACAGCGAAGCTGATCCGACCAACAGCCCGGCCCCGGATAGCATGAAAAGATCTGTCGATCCGATCCTACGCCCGATCGCGCGCGCTACATCGTGAACGAACCCCGCGCTAGAATCACCGGCATTGAGCGGCCAGCTACCCGACACCCATATCCGATGACGTGCCACACGCCGTTCGAGTTCATCCATCAATTCATCAATTTCAGCGAACGCATTGATCTCGACGACGACAAGACCATAGCGTCGTAAGTCGCGCACCCAATAGTCATGCCGCTTCAACCGGGCGGCGTGGGCATCATCAGACCCAAAATCCGCCCGCTGTGGCCGCCGTGCGATCATGAAGTGTCGGGGCGGGGTCGTTGGAAAATGCTCACGCAGCAAGGCAAGCACGTGGCGGACGTTCGGGTCCGTCAGGCTCATACCCACGAACAGGAAGGTCATTCCTGTCAGATGAGCGTGCAGCAGACCCAAAAATGCACCGCGCCGCTGCCGGTACAGTTCGTAATCCTCGGTGGAAATTACCAGATCATCAACTGCATCGATGGTCCCGTGCATCTTGTAAATGCGGACCGCTCCCGCGCGGCGCTTGCGCAGTGCCAACTGCTCCTGGTTGGCCCGAACATCAACCGGGCGCCCAAGCTCGCCGAACGCACGCTCGATCAGCCGGTCGTAATTCGTCGTCCACACCTCGCGGATCGGCAGCCTTGCCAGCGACAGCAACGCCGAGGGGATGGCATGATCCGGCTCGATCTGCTCCCGTATGGCATTTAGTACGGTCGTGCGGTTCGAATGATCCGCACCAATCGCCCATTGAGCAACTGCCGTAAGATCGTCGACGTCCTCAATTTCGAGGCCGAGATCACCCGCAATTTCCTGCAGCAAGCCCTTCCACGAGGGATACCCCGCGGCCATGGAAGTGCCGGCACCGACAAGAACCGAAGCACCATCCTCAGCAAGTGCTGAGGTGTACTCTCTCAAAAATACATCGCGATCGCTCAAAGGGTACCGGCGAAGATTATCAGTATCATTCGTTCACATTACGTTCTTCCGAGGAGCGTTTCAAGCCGTGCGGTCTGCCATCGGCCATGACCAGCCGCGGCGCGCAATGCGTATCGATCCAATCGGTGATCTCGCCAGCCTCACCGCTGCTATATCATTCGAGATAGCTGCCTTCATCAGCACCGCCTGATTGGGTGTTTGACGTAGCGCAGCCCTAGTTACGATTCTCGCGGAGTGATATGATACGGCCATGCGCACGGTCCCCTTTCCCCGCACACCCGCCCAGGTCCGTGAATGCCTTGCGCTGGCAGCCGAAGGTGCGATCGCAGTCGAACGCGACGGATCGCCGATGATCGCCATCGTGCCGGTCGAAGAGTATGAGCGCCTTGTCGCACTCGACAGGACGGAAGCTGCGGAAGACTGAGTGAAGCCCGGCAAACGGGACACACGCGAAACACAACTTTCTACCTCGGCTTACATCTCCATACCGTAGTCCCGTTCGCGGCCACCTCCGCCCATGCCGGGGCCGTCGAGGCGTAGCTGGCGCTCGGGGATGCGGGCGTCGAGCGCCTTCTCCAGCGCCGGCTGCCGCGTCATGCGGTTCTCGAGACGCTCGAGGCGGCGCTCGGCCCGGTCTTCGATCCGCGGCGTTTTGCCCGCACCCCGGTCGCCCGACGCCGACCGCCAGTCGGCAACGAACCGGTCGGCATAGGCGCGAGGATCGGCACGCGCCTGCCCCTCCTCCGCCCAGACCTGCCGCAACTCTCCCGGAGCGATCTGCTCCAGACCCCGTACCGGGTCGGCGCTGCGGTCCAGCACGATCCGCAGATCCTCGGCCGCATAGGGCCGGACCCGGTCGAGCGCGGCCGAGGCCGCGTCCAGCTCGCGCACCTTGGACGGCGACAGCTCCCGCCCGTCCTCGCGCATTCGCTCAGCCGCCAGGAACAACTGGGCGTAACGCTCCAGCGCCCGGTCGAGCGGGGAGCCCGCATCCGGCAGGCGGATGGCGTCGGTCGCCTGGCCACGCTCGACCACATCAAGCGCCGAGGTCTTGTCGCCGGTGTTGCGGGTGACGTGCCGTTCGACCTTCCGCCCGTCGTCGAGCACCAGTCCCACCTTGTCCGCCACGCGGGTGAGCGCGACCAGGAACGACCGTTCGGTCAGCAGCTTGCGTTCCGACGAGCGCATCGCCACGATGCCGTGCTCGGTGGTGACCCCCTGTGCGACATGGACGTTGATCGCATAGGCAAGGTCCAGTCGCTCGGCCATATGATCGCCGGACGCGATCTCGTGCACTGTGCCGTCGACGAGGGAGGACACGACCAACCTGCCCCGCCCTACTTCCTCGACCCGCGCCATCGCACCGTTGTCGAGTCCGCGGGTCCGGTCGTTGTCGCTCCAGCGGATGCGATCACCGACGTGCAGCTCGACCTCCTTCACTGCGAAGATCGACACGGCATCGCGGTCGAGGTTCCTGGCTAACCGGCCGGGCCGGAACAGCTTCTCGCTACCGTCCGCCATGCCGAGCCGCACCCGGTCGCCCTCGACGCCGGTCACGACACCACGGTCGCCCCGAACCAGGCCCTGGCTGGGCAGGTTCGTGCGGACCTCGACCACATGGCCGGGCCGATAGGCGCGCATCAGTCGCGCGCCCTCCCTGGTGGCGTTGACACGGTCGAGCACGGTGAACGACTTGCCCGTGGCGGCGATCTCGCCGCTCGCCTTCAGCTCGGCCTGTACCGCCTGGTTGGCCTCGCTGCGCATGGCGCGACCGGCGGTCAGCAGGAGGGTGGCGTCGCGTTCGCCTAGCGGCAGCGCTGCCCAACGCGCCGCGGCCGTCGTCGCCACCGCGTTCCCCGGCACCTCGGTCGTCGCGGGCCTGAGGATCACGAACGTACCCGACACATCGCCGCGGTCGAGCGCGGCGGTGACAGCCTTCATCTGATCGGACCGGGAACGCAGATTCTCGGTGATATGGGCCGTGGCGACGCCGGCTTTCTGGCTCGCCTCGAACGGCTTGCCGGCCGCAATCGCGGTCAGCTGGCGGGTATCGCCGGTCTGCACGACGCGGGCGACGCCCGTCATGTTGGCAAGACGCACGATCCGCTCCATGTCGCGCGTACCGAGCTGTCCGGCTTCCTCGACCATGACGATCGCACCGGCCAGCTCCGCCTTCACGCGGGCGACCTGTTCCGGTCGGGCCGTGCCGTCGATCACGCGGGCATGACGCGCGAGGAAGCGGGCAACCGTGCTCACGTCAGCACCGGTGTCGCGCCCGAACTCGCTCGCCTTCGCGCTGGCGATGGCGAGCCCGATCACCGCCCGTCCTTCTGCTTTCGCTACCGCCGTCACCGGCGCCATCGCGGTCGACTTGCCGCGTCCCGATCCGCCCTGCACGTTCACCACCCGGTCGGACGAGGACAGCATCAGCACGGCCGCGGCCTCCTGACCCGGGTTGAGGCGATGCAGCCCCAACTCGCGTGCTGCCTCCTGCACCCGGATCGCGGCATCGGCCGGCGGAACGATAGGAGCGGACTGCCCCCTCCCCGCCTCGACGGTGGCAAGGTACGCCTGCTCGAGCCGCACCGACCCTTGCGTCGTCACCATCCGATCGCCATCGCCGAGCAACAGGCCTTTCGCCTGCAGCAGCGCCAGTCGGGCCTCGACATCGGCGACCGTCACCGGCCCGCTGCGCGACAGGCTCTCCCGGATGAGCTCCAGGCGGTCGAACGCCGCCTCCCGCTCGCCAAGATCCCGCACCGCCGATGCGACCGCCTGCGCCGCGGCATAGGCGCGCGGCTCCAGTCGTCCCAGTCGCTCAGGGACCAGCGGATCGCCGTCGCGCGGGGTCAGCCCCATGCGTCCGGCGATGGCAAGACCGCGCTCCCCTATTCCGCGCACGCCCCGCATCGCGCGCGTCCACACATCATGCCCCCGCCCCGCCTCAGCCAGCGCGGCCTTCACCAATGCTGCCGGATCCAACCCCTTCTCCGCGGCCAACCGCCGCCACCCTTCCGCGCGCTGCTCCGGGGCAATCTCGGGGGATTTGGGATCGCGGGTAGCCAGCGCCGCATATTCGCGCGTCTGCGCCGTGTTCTCCAGCCCGCGCGCCTTGATGTACGCATCGATCTCGGCCGAGCGGACGGAGAATGCTTCCACCACAGCGCGGGACACACCGGCGATCTCAAAGGCGCCGTTGCGACCATCGTGCCGAGGAATTGTCGCAAAGCCGAGCGTCTCGACCCGGCTGCGCAGCGCAGACAGGAACACCGCATCCATGACGTGCTGGCGCTCGTACAGCTGGTCCGCGTGCAGCGCCCGCCACTTGCCGTCGGCGGTGCGGGTCGCATTGGCGATGACGTTGTGAACGTGGAGCTGCGGCTCGCCGCTGCGGTTCACGTCGTGGAGGAAGGTCGCGGCCACGAAGCGGCCGGTCGTCTCGGGCGCCTGTCCCCTGCCGTTCCAGACCCGCCCTTCCGCGATGTTGCGCTCCGTCCAGGCAAGGGTGGAGGCGGCCGATTCCCGTACCGCGACCACCAATCGCGCATCACCGCCCACCAGCGCCAGGATCGACACCGACTTGGGCACGGACATGGTGAGGTCCCAGCCCGCCCGGTGCCCACCCCGTTTGGCGTCCAGCACGACACCGTTGGGGAGTTCACCGGTGAGCACCTGTTCGAACCGCTCGGCGTCGACCGGCCCGGACAGACCCAGTTCTGCCGCCCCCTCGCCTGCCCAGGCGCTGGTCCCTTCTGCCTGATCGGCGGTGTAATAATTGTCTTGGGCGTAATAGGCGGCTGCGTCGGAGGCCGAACCGACCGCAGCGACCGAGATCATTGTCGGCCCTGCGACGTGCCGGGCCTCGCCCGCACCACAATCTTGCCTGCCTTGCCCTCGAACTGCGTCCGGCAGCTGTCGGTCGCGAGCCGGTAATTCACGAGCGCGCAGACCGCCTGATCCCCGCCGCCCAGCAGGAAATTAGCCGAGCGGACCGCGAACCACGACGGCGGCAGCGCCATCGCCGCAAGGAAGTAGCTGCCGACGCAGAGCAACCATACGATCGACAGCGCCGCACCGACCTTGCGACCCGACCAGTCCCTGTCCCAGACGGTGTAGCTGACCTTCGTCCGGGGCTGCTGCTCGAGGCTCCTGATGGCGGCGGTGTTCTCCCGCAACGCCTCGGTGTGGTCGCGCTGCCGTTCGTCGATGGCATCCAGACGCGGCTGCTTGTCGATCCGCTCGGCAAGCAGCCGCATCTCCGCCCTGATCGGATTGAAGCTGGCGGTAATGCGCTCCGGCATGCCCTTGATGAACTCGGTCCGGGCTCGCGTCAGCGCCAGCTGATCCTCGCGCTCCAGCCTGTGCATGTCGCTCTCATGCGCTGCCCAGGCTTGGGCGATGCGGTCGATCTCCATGACCGCCTTGTCCAGCCTAGCGCCGAAGGCGACGACGTCACCGGGGCCTAGTTGCTCAGGCCGGTCGAATACGGCCCGCCCCTCCCGCCACGCATCGAGACATTCCCGAACGAACGATTTGGCCAAGGTGGCGCGCTCGACGCCGCGCTCGGCCGCGCAACGGGTGAGGTCCGCATCGTCGTCGTCGCCGAGGCGCACATTGACCTGACCGCCCATAAAATTCCTGCCCCTGTCCGGCGTAATGCTGGTCGCCGGCACCGCTCCCGTGCCATGATAGCATAGTGGCACTATTGCGCCATAGTGAGCAGGATAATACAACAGGCCATGGCGACGTGAGCGGCGCATCTACCATCGGCGAACGGATCAAGGCGGTACGGCTCAGGACCGGGTTGGGTCAGGACGCGTTTGCAAAGGCGCTGGGCTATTCGAAGCGCGCACTGGTCAGCTGGGAACTGGGCGGGGCTGAGCCGCCGGTCGCCCTAATGGCGAAGCTCCGGCGCGACTACGACGTCGATCCCGAATGGGTGATCTTGGGCGAGGACACCGTGCCCCGGAGCTACTACGGGCCGGTCGACTGGGACCGGCTCGACCGCCTGCGAGCCGACGTGGACGCCGTCTGCAGGGACGTCGGGCTGAAGCTGCCTGACGAACGCAGCCAGGCGCTCGCGCGCGTGCTATACGACGGAGGCGCGGAGGCGGGAGCCGCTACCCGCAAGCAGCTGCGCGGCACGCTACTCGCCTTGTCGCTGGGGGACTGAAGATGGGCGGACCCTCGAAGGAACAGCTGGCGGCCTGGACGGCCGAGACGCGGCGGGTCGGGTTCAAGCGACGCAACTGGCCGGTCGTGCGCCGATTAGCGGCGCTGTGCACAGGACTGCTGCTGGCAGGTCTGGCGGCCCGTCTGCTGGGCTATGCCCCTGCCCTCGCGGCTGCCTGCTGGATCGCCGCAGCTGTCACCGGCGCGGTCATGCTGATCTGGTTCTTCGACCCGCGCCGCTTCCGCGCACGGCCACCCGGTACGTCCTGACCGCGCGGTAGCAAGCACGCGCCGCTGAACCCGACATCCGCCGCTGCTGACGCACCGGTCTTGTCCATGACGCCCGACGAGAGATGAACCCGTGCTTCCAAGGGGAGCAGTGCACGGGTCGCTTGCTTGCGATCCTCATGTCGCTGCGCAGCCCGGCAAATCACGGCTTCCGTAGCGCTGTAGCGCCCTTGTAGCACGTCACGGGGCAGCTTTCGCGGAACCCGCAGCACAGCCAATATCCTGCTACAGCTCTGAGAACACGAGATTTTATGGTGTGGACACGGTCGCTATCCATAGCGTGGTGTGTGCTCCTTCCCTGCATGGTCCAGACGCTGCGGTGCTGATGCCGTGCTGCTCCGGCATTCATTCCGGCTTTCGGCGGGGCACCCGGGCCGGCGTGTCAGCCGGCCAGCAAGCGAACTGTCATTTTACCCGGACCGCCTTCTGGGCGGTGCGGCAGCGGGTTCAGCGGGAGATCCGGGACATATCGCCTGTCACCGGCGCTGCCGCTGCCAGGATCTTCTCAGCGGCACGACGCTCGCGGACCTGGGCGCGTTGCTCTTCGGCGATCCGGGGATCACTGCCTTCCGCCTCCAAACCGGAAGCAGGATCCGGTTCCTCCATCATCCGGATTCCCTTGGAACGTCGGACCGCGTCCTTGCGCTTGGCGCGCTCCTGCTGGACCGCGCTGGTCATGTCGGATCTCAGAAGGACGTAATCGGGTTCGTACCGATGCTGGCGCATCAACTCGGCGAGCGCGTGAATAGCCAGGTCGTCACCGACCGCGGCATGAACTGCCCGCAGCCAGCGCGGTGAGGCGTAACGATGCCGCAACGTCCAGATCCCCCGCGCCATCTCGGTCACGAACAGAGCCACCCAGAGGACGAGCATGCTTCGTCCGACGACGGCCGGTCTGGCGCCGATCGCCTTGGCGATACCGATCGTCATGATCAGCATCGGCAAGAAGGCCATGACGCTGATCGCGTAGGGCACGACGTTCAGCTGGCTCACCTCCCATCGTGCAATCAGCCGGTCGGCCACCGGGACGCGCTCAGTCACGCCAGGGATCATGGCTGCTCGCCGACCAGCTGTCGTGATGCTGGAAATGGTCATGAGCGCCGCTGTCCCAACGATCGTGGCGCTGCCAGTCGGATTCGTAATCGTGCGAACGGGTAGAACCGTAGGGATTGCCTGCGACGTCGGGGGTCCCCGCTCCCGCGATTGTAGGTAATCCGGTCGCCGGATTGATGTCCGTGCCGTCGCTGCCGATCCCCGGGCGGGCCAGGAGCGTCCAGCCTTCGAACCAGGTGGCGATGCGCTCGAACAGTCTCATGTCAGCACTCCCGATCGGAAACCTAGAAGATATACGCTTTCCGTATATCTCTCAAGCCGGTCTAGATGCTTCGGGGTGCCCGCCTCCCCTGCCCCATCCGATCTGCACGCCCGCATCGTCGCTGCGCTGACCCTGGCACGGCGGGACGCCAGGCTTCGTCAGGTCGACCTCGCGAAGCGGCTCGGATGGCAGCAGGCCTATGTATCGCGCTACGAAACCGGTGAGCGGCAGTTGAGCGTGGATGAATATGTCGCGGTCGCCTTGGCGATCGGCGTCGATCCGGTGGCCTTGCTCGGCGAGCTTCTCTCTCAAGACTGCTCGTAATCACAGCTCAGGACCGCCCATCCAAGCGATGCCCAGGCGCATCTGCAGACGATAACGCCCACGCGGTTAACGTCGCGAACATCTGCTACGATACCGAACGCGCGTTCGATGGCCTCTACGGTCCGGCATGATCGCACACACCGGCGAACCCGACGATCGGTTCGGGGTATCTCCCCACCCTGCCCTTTCAACGGGCGTCACGCTGACAGGTACACACCGCCGGATCGGCTTGGCTTTTCCCGGAAGCCTGCGGCCGTCAGGCCGCTCCTGTAACGGCGGTAGCCGGCACGTAACGAAGGGCCATTGCCGAAGGGGCAATTCCGCATTCCCTTTCCTTCCTTTTGAGCCGGGTCTTGGGGTTAAGTGATTCTGTTAAATAGGAATCGTTAAGAAGGTTAAGTGTCGAAAAGCGGCCAAAAAACCGCGTCTTCGTAATACCTTGAGAATCTGCCCGGTGTGTGATCCCACGTGATTCGGTGTGTGATCCCACGATAGTGCGGTGTGTGATCCCACGACGCCCGGGTGTGTGATCCCACGATGATCGCTTGCCTGTTTGCGGGTCGATTATTGCTCGATCCACACTCTCAACGCCTGCTGCCCGCCTCCGCCTCTGATACGGATGGGCCTTGCGGTGTGTGATACCACGATAGTCAGCGTTCTCCGGCGAGCTTGTCCATCAGGTCGTCCACCTCGGCGGCGCGGCGGCGATCGGCATCGAATCGGTTCCGCCGCTCTTGCTCGGCTTCCAACTTGGCAGTCAGTGCCAGCGCCTCCGCTTCACCCCGAAGTCGAAACAGCACGGCAGGACTGCCATCGGCTGTTGCGGCCATGTGCATCGCATAATCGGGGAGCTGGTCGGCTTCCACCACTTTGCGCAGCATCCGGTTGAACTCTTTTGGTTTGCTGTCGCTGCCTGTCTTGTCGCGCAGCACCTCGACGCGACACGTCCACCCGCCCTTCTGATTGCCGGCGTGCTTGCGCGCGATACGATACAGGGCGCGTTCCAGCCCCCCGGTCAGCAGGAAATAATCTTGGTGCATGGTGAGCAGTGACCGCTCCCCCATAATACCCTCATACACCCAGTCCGACAGCGTAATGGTCATCCCGCGCGGTTGGTCAGTGTCCGGGTCCACCTCCAGCGTCCATTTGTCGAGCCAGTTGAAACCGGCCTTAGTCCGCCGCTTGGGCGCGCGGATCGAGGTCGATATGGAAGTCGTTTGAAGCCGCTGGAGTGCAGCCTGCAACTCCTGATAAGCCCGGCCGCTGGTGTCGCGCTTGATCGCCCGCAACAGGTCATAGGACGTAGTTCTAAGTGTCCGGGGAAGGTCGTTGACCCCCTGCTCCCGCATCCGATTGAGCGTGGACGCCGCCCATATCAAGATATCGGCGTCCCAGATCGTGGCCATGCCGTAGGCGGGGATCGCCTCAATCTTGACCCACGTCTCGCCGTCCGGGCTGCTATATTCGATCGGCTTCACCCGCTTGCGCTTCTGGAGCGAGAAGAACGGCCGCTCCATCGTCTCCCGCTGATCTTTCAGCGGGAGGTCGCCCATCAACGGGATGAACAGATCAAATTCGGGGTTGGGATTTTGGCGCTTGGTCATGAAGGATCAATCCTGCCATCCTGCATTGTTGCAGGTGTGCACATCGTCACACACGGCCGAATTGCTTGTCGGCTTCATACTTGGCGACCAGTTCGCTGATCGCTTCAGCAAGGAGATCTTGGTGACTCCGCCGGGTCCGCGCTGCCAAAACGCGAAATGCCTCCGCCGTGGGATCTGCAGGATCAAAATATGCCCCGAGGTGATACTTACCCGGTCGCTTGCCACCTGATCGTGCGGCACTCGGCGGCAAGGTCGCCGGAGCCGACTGGCGTTCCAGCTCGGGTTCGCGAGGGGAGGGTGCCGCTACTGCCGGCCCCAACAGGGAAGTCCGTTTCGCCATAATCAAGCTTTCACATTTGCAGGTGTGCAATTGATCACATCATCAAATATGTGCTTCTGCAAGGCTGCAATTTCCAAGGCAGCTTTACCTTTCGGCTCATGCTCAATGACGCCCAAGCCGTAAGGCCATGCCGCTCGGTAGACGCTGCGCTCCCGCAATACGGCACGCGCCACCCGTAAGCCGGTTGCCTCGGCAAGCGTTTTGGCATCGTCCAGCAATGTGGTTGCGGTAGGGGGGGCGGCATTCAGCACGACCACGCCCGTTCGCCCCGTGCTGGTGATAAGCTGTGCCGTGCGCTTGATCGCATCAAGATCGATCAATGACGGACGGCAGGGGATAACGACCAGATCGGCACGCTGCGCCGCTGCGGCGGCTTCCGCGCCCGCCGCTGGCGGTGTGTCGATGATAGTAAGTGCAAAGCCGTTGGCCTCAGCTGCATCAATCGCTTGGTCGAGGCGTCTCGCACTGATTGGCTCGACGTGCGGCAGCTCGGCCGTTCGTCGCTCGCTCCAAGCGGTCGCGCTCTCCTGCGGGTCGAGATCAAAGAGAGCCGTCTTGATCCCGACCGCTTCAGCAGCGACCGCCAAATTCACCGCGAGCGTCGTTTTGCCAACGCCACCCTTCTGAGCTGCAAGAGTGATAATATGCACGTGTGCACACCTTCAATAATTCAGATATGATATTATGCAGAACGGCAAGGTCGCACAAGTGCTATGGTGAGGCGCTCTGCTCCTAAAGCATGGCAACGCATGGGCATGCGCTGGATAAATCTGTACGATGCGCCGCTGCCACCGAGGCCCGGAGCATAGTTGGAGTGATCTGATGCAGAAGGGCAAGGCCTTGGACGAGACGATAAAAGGTGAGGTCCGCTTGTGCATCGAGGGCGGTCTTGCCCATTTCCCCGGACTGGCGGAGGAGCAGACGGTCTCGTTTGACGATCTCGCCACCTTGGAGTGCCAGGAGATCGCCAGTCTCGCCGATCAGGCGGACTTCTTCAGCTGCACGCCTGCTAACTGTAGGCGCTTGCAATCGTAGCGGCGTCTGCTCGCAAACGGAGCGATTTTCTGCTCGGATTATCTGACAATGGGCGGAGCAGTCTGCTCACGCTAATTGCCAATGTGCTCGCCATCATCCGGCGCTGCTCGCAGTCATGGTCGCCTGCTCACATTATCTGCCAGCGGGAGTGGCGTCAGCGTGGCACCCGGATGGAGCCGTCCGCGATCCCTTCGGCGATATTTGAGAGCATGACGGCGTAGCGGTGCAGGCCGGGGAAGCGACCGGCGTTTCTCTCGATCTCTTCGCCGTATCCGGCATCGAGCAGCGCCTTGAAGTCCGGCATCACGTCGAACATGCCGCCGAGCAGATCGATATCGGAAGCACCGATCAGCAGCAGGGCATTCGCATGGGCGTCGAGGCGTTTCATCGTCTCCAGCATTTCGGTTTTGGTCATCGCACCCTTTCCGCTTGCGTGGTGTCATCGCCTATTATGCGCTGGCCCTGTTCGCGAAAACCTTCCTTTCTGACGACCTCGCGGGCGGGCCATGACGACAACGCATTTCTGCGGCCCGCCGCTTGTCAGAACTGTTCTGGAAACCTGCTTCGCAAAAGCGCTTGCCGGCTACGGGTTTGGAGAGCCCATTGGCACGGAGCGTGAGCACAACGCCCCGTTTGCAAGCAGCGCCGGATGATGGCGAGCACACTGGCAGATAATTCGAGCAGGACGCTCCCCGCCAGTGGCAGAAAGCGTGAGCAGGAAATCAGGCTGTTTGCGAGCACACGCCGCTATGATTGCAAGCGCCTACAGCTATTCCGCACGGTTGCGCCAGTACGGCGCGAAGGATGGGCGAGTGATGAAGCTGGCAGCGGCCTGCCGGCAGGCAGGCTATCGCTATTGATCTCACCGCGCGATCGGCACCTGATCGATCCGCGTGGTCCAGGACGGGCTCTTGAAAGCACGCTTGGTGTCGTAGCTCTTCTGGGGGGCATAAAAAAGCTGGGGGTGACGGTGCTGATCCGGTAGCTTTAGGAGCATGTCGAAACCGGCTCCGCTTGTCGCTTACCGTCTGAAGGTCGGCCTCCGGGATATATCGCCGATGATTTGGCGACGCTTGCTGGTTCGCAGCGATCTGACGCTTTTTGGTCTGCACCGGGTAATCCAGATCGCGTTTGGTTGGGTCCGATGGTGGCAGGAACGTCCGCAATCTTCAATGGGACATGCGGCCGAACGCCGAGCATGTCCTCGACTATTTCCACATCGCCATGCGGGTGACGGTCATGCAGCAGATCGCGCGCGGATTGCCGCCCCCATCCGAGACGGATAAAGACGTGGCCGTGGGAGTGTCAGGAATTTCGTGTGCGGGCGGGCGGCTGAACATTACGCCGCCATGGCCCTGATGAAGCGTTCGCCGAAGATGACGGCGAACTGTGCCTTGGCCATGGTCCACTCACGTGGTGGCATC
>NZ_MQUI01000058.1:0-20294 GCF_001970915.1 Sphingomonas sp. Sph1(2015) | reverse complement strand
CCCAAACCCCTCCCCTGAAGAGGAGGGGCTTCAATCGGTCCCCTACCCCCTTTGCGCGGCCCGGGCAAAAGGCGTAAGGCCCGCGCCAAACAACGACATCAAAACAGACCCAATCGGAGAGTATGCCATGACGGACCCCATCGTCATCCTGTCCTATGCCCGCACCCCCATGGGCTCGTTCCAGGGCAGCCTGTCGGGCCTGTCCGCGACCCAGCTGGGGGCCGCCGCCGTCAAGGGCGCGGTCGAGCGGGCGGGCGTCGACCCTATGCTAGTCGAGCGTATCCATATGGGCTGCGTGCTCCCCGCCGGACTGGGCCAGGCCCCGGCCCGCCAGGCAGCGATCTTCGCCGGGCTGGGCGAGCATGTCGAGGCGACGACGGTCAACAAGATGTGCGGATCGGGGATGCAGGCCGCGATCATGGCGGCCGAGGCGCTGGCGGCGGGCTCCGCCGATATGATTGTCGCGGGCGGCATGGAGAGCATGACGAACGCCCCCTATCTCAGCCACAAGCATCGCGGCGGCGCGCGCATCGGGCATGACACGCTGTACGACCACATGTTCCTCGACGGGCTGGAGGACGCCTATGAGCGCGGCCGCCTGATGGGCCATTTCGCCGAGGAAGCCGCGCAGGAATATCAGTTCACGCGGGGCGCGCAGGACGATTTCGCCATCGCCTCGCTGGAACGGGCCAAAGCGGCGCAAGGGTCGGGCGCGTTCGATCGCGAGATCGTGCCCGTCACGGTCAAGACCCGCAAGGGCGAGGAACGGATCACCCTCGACGAACAGCCCGCCAAGGGCGACCCCGCCAAGATCCCGACGCTGAAGCCCGCTTTCTCCAAGGACGGCACGATCACGGCGGCCAACGCGTCGTCCATCTCGGACGGTGCGGCGGCGCTGGTGATGACGCGCCTGAGTGTCGCCGAACGGCTGGGCCTGACCCCGGTCGCGCGGGTCGTGGCACAGGCTGCCCACGCCCACGCCCCCGCCCGCTTCACCACCGCCCCCGTGTTCGCGATGCGCAAGGCCCTGGAGCGCGCGGGCTGGGCGACCGGCGACGCCGATCTGTATGAGGTCAACGAGGCGTTCGCGGCGGTGGCGATGATCGCGATGCGGGACATGGACCTGTCGCACGACCGGCTGAACGTCCATGGCGGCGCCTGCGCGCTGGGCCACCCGATCGGCGCCAGCGGCGCGCGGGTGCTGGCGACCCTGTTGTCGGCCTTGGAGACGAAGGGCGCGCGACGCGGTGTGGCGTCGCTCTGCATCGGCGGCGGCGAAGCCACCGCGATGGCCGTGGAGTTGATGTAAGGGTTTCCCCCCTCCCGCCTGCGGGAGAGACTCCTTCTTCCTCCCCTCCCGCAGGCGGGAGGGACGCCTTCTTACTCCCCTCCCGCAGGCGGGAGGGGTTGGGGGAGGGCATGGTGTCTCACCGAGACCATCGCTCGCGGCCTTCCCTCCCCCATCCCCTCCCGCCTGCGGCAGGGGCGTGTTTGACGGTGAACGAGGCCATTCTCACAACCTCCACGGCGTGACGCGCCGCCGTCAAAGCCTGGCAGTGCCCCCAAGCCTTTCCCCTCCCGTTTACGGGAGGGGCGTGCCAAGAGGCTGACGGCAGAACCCTGATCGCCAAATTATCCGCCATCGGCATCCACCGGCATGCCAAGAGGCTTACGGCAGCACTTCCCCCGGATCGACGCCCCAGATCGACCCGACCGGCACGAATCCCGCCTGCCCCTTCACGTCCAACCGGCACCAGCCGCCGTTACATTCGCTGATCCGCCCGACCACACCAGGCTCCGCACGCCACAGCGTCTTGGCCCCGTCATCAGGAGCCGAGCGCATCGGCAGCGGCTCGGTGCCGCGCACGATCGCGGTGCGGGTGTTGCGGAGCAGGACGGCGAGCATCCAGCCTTCCGTGCCGTCCGGGTCCTGGACCTTGCGCCATTGCTTGAACACGGCGACGACCTTCACCGGCAGGTCGGCGCGGCGGTAATTCCAGCTGGCGGGATAGGTGCGCGCCGGGCCAGTCCGCATCCGCGCCAGTGACGCACCGATCGACCCATAATAGGGCAATGCGCGCTTCTCGGTCGCGGCCTTCGCCACCGGGGCGAGCGGCCCCACCGCCAGCATTCCGCTCGCCAGCGTCGCCGCCAAAACAGCCAGCCCGGCCATGGACCTGCGCATCATCCGTACCTTTACTTGCCCGCCTGTGCATCGCTCTACGCCGAGCCGGGGGGGCGCTTCAACCATGTTCGGGCGCGCGATCGCCGGTTGACGGACCCGCAGGCTTGCCGCAATCCGATGGTCATGGTCGATCCACGCCGCTGCCTGAACCCCAGGGTGGTCGTCACCCGCGAACTGCCCGATCCCGTATTGGAGCGGATGGCCGCGCTGTTCGAGACCCGATTCAACCAGGGCGACGAAAAATTCGGCCGCGAGCAACTGGCTGCCGCCATGGCGGATTGCGACGTGCTGGTCCCGACCGTCACCGATCCGATCGACGCCGATCTGATCGCGAATGCCGGACCGCGCCTGAAGCTGATCGCCAATTTCGGCGCAGGCGTGAACCATATCGACCTGAAGGCGGCGCGCGCGCGCGGCATCATAGTCACCAACACGCCGGGCGTCCTGACCGAGGACACCGCCGACATGACCATGGCGCTGATCCTGTCGGTGCCACGCCGCCTGGCCGAAGGGGAAAAGCTGGTCCGCTCGGGCGCGTGGAAGGGCTGGAGCCCCGGCGGGATGCTGGGCCACCGGATCGGCGGCAAGGCGCTGGGCATCGTCGGCATGGGCCGGATCGGCCAGGCGGTGGCACGTCGGGCAAAGGCGTTCGGCCTGTCGATCCACTATCACAACCGCCGTCGCCTGCCCGCCAGCATCGAGGCGGAACTGGGCGCGACCTGGTATGACGATCTCGACGCGATGCTGGGGGCGGTCGACATCATATCGATCCACACGCCGCTCAACGCCGACAGCCACGACCTGATCGACCGCCGCCGCATCGCGCTGATGCGCGCCCATGTCTATCTCATCAACGCCAGTCGGGGCGGTATCGTCGACGAGGATGCCCTGGTCGAGGCGCTGGAGCAGGGCCGACTGGCCGGGGCCGGGCTGGACGTGTGGCGGCACGAACCCGAGATCGACCCGCGCCTGCTCGCCCTCCCCAATGTCGTGCTGACCCCGCATATGGGTTCGGCCACGCTGGAGGGGCGCGTGGCCTCGGCCGAAAAGGTCATCGCCAATATCCGCAGCTGGGCCGATGGTCATCGCCCGCCCGATCAGGTGCTGGAGGGGTGGCTGTAAACCCCGGGGCCGACGCTTTCAGCGGCTGAGCGCGATTACTCCACCGCCTGGACGACGAAGGTGAACCATGCGCTGTCCGCGTGATCGTAGAGCTGGACCACCTGATCCTCGATCCGACAGGTAAAATGACCCGCGCTGCTGCGATCGAAGCCCTTCGTCATACCGTCGGCGACTTCCATGTAGATCGCCGCACCCGTTCCGGTCTCGCGCAGTTCCGGCAGGCTGCCGCCGAACTTCACGTTCCGGTCGCCGTCCAGCCCCTGCAGATGCTCGCCCCGGGCCTCCGCCGCGATGCGGCGGTGCCGGTCCAGCGTCTGGTCATAGAGCCCGGCCACCTTCCTGCCGGTCACGAGCGCATGGGACGAAGCGGCGATGATCGCGCGGATATCTGGTTGCATGTCGTGCGACTGACACAGCCCATGGGCCGGATCAACCTTGCGATCGATCATCGCGGCATCGGGCTGGGCCGCGCCGCCGCTGATCCATGTCAAATTGTTGCGACACGGAACCGTTGCCGCACGATTGCATTCCCCCTCCTGTCATTCAACGGGAGCTACCACCATGAAAAAGCTGGCAATTACCTTCACCCTGGCGGCCGCGGCGATGTCGATCTCGGCTTGTTCGACGTTGAAGGGTGCCGCCATTGGTGGTGCCGGTGGCGCAGGCGTGGCGGCGGCGACGGGCGGCAGTGTCGAGCGTGGCGCGGCGGTCGGTGGCACCGCAGGCGCGGTCGTGGGAACCGTCGCAGACTGATCTAGCGCGCGGGAGCGGCGGCCTTTCCCGCCGCTTCCGCCATCAGCGCCCGGATACGCGGCGCATCCTTGGGCCGCCCGAAAAGGCGAAACAGGGCGAGCAGTTCCTGCTGGTCGGGAACGAAGAGAGGCCCACCGGATTTCTCGATCCGCTGACGCGTGCGGGGTTCGACCCGCTGCCACCGCCCGGCGACGGCCACATCCAAACCGGCCATCACCTCGACCGCCACCGGCGCAGCATTCCACCGCGCGAAGGCCGTCGCGCGGAACAGCGGATCAGGTGGCAAGACGATCGGTGCGGTCCCCAGCCGATCGAACACCGCATCGGCCAGCCCCGGCTCGATCAGCAGATCGACATCGTCGACCGGACCGGCATCGATACCGTGCAGCGTCAGCGCCGCGCTGCCGATGATCCACCAGCCATCGGGAAATGACGCCATCGCCCCTGCGACGCCGTGCAACGTCGCGCAGAGTTCCGGCGTCATCATAGCGGATCAATCCCCGGTCAGGATGCGGTCGACCAGTTGCTTCACGGTCGGCACGAACCCGTTCGAATAGAAGGGGTCACGCTTGAAGTTATAGGCCGCATGCCCGGCGAACATCAGGTTCTGCTCGACATCGCCGCCGTGGGCGATCTCCTGCAGCGTCTTCTGGATGCAGAAGCTGCGCGGATCGGCCAGGCGGCCGGTCGAGTTGGTTTCGCTGTCCGCCCAGCTGGAGAACAGGCACTGTGACAGACAGCCCATGCAGTCGGCCTGATCCTTGCGGATTTCCTTGGCTTCCTCAGGGGTCACGAACACCAGCGTGTTGTCGGGCGTCTTCAGCGCCATGGTGAAGCCCGCGCCGAACCATTCGCGCGCGCGCAGCAGGTCGCCCTTCGTCACCCAGAAATTCTTGCCCTTCACGCCCACGTCGAGTTGGAAGACATGATCGCCCGCTTCCTGCGTCGAGAAGGCAATCTGGCGCTCCGAACGCGCTTCCAGGGCGCGCAGGAACGGATTGCGCACCGCGCTGGAATAGAAACCGGTCGGCGAGAAGCGGTGGAGAAGGACATCGCCCTCCTCGATCGTCATCAGCCGCTGCTTCCACTCCTCGGGAATCGGGCTTTCCTGCGTCAGCAAAGGCCGCGTGCCGAACTGGAAGGCGATCTTGCCCAGCTCGGGATTGTCGATCCAGTCGTTCCAGTCGCGCAGATACCAGACGCCGCCCGCCATCACGATCGGCACCTCGTCGGAAATCCCGCCCTCGCGCATCGTGTCGCGCAGCGCCTTCACGCGCGGATACGGGTCCTGCGGCTGCAACGGGTCTTCGGCGTTGGACAGGCCGTTATGACCACCGGCGAGCCAGGGGTCCTCATAGACCACCGCCGAAAGCCATTCCGACGCCTTGGAATAGGCGCGCTTCCACAGCGCGCGGAACGCGCGGCCCGAGGAGACGATCGGCAGATAGCTGACCTGGTGATGCGCCGCGATCTCGGACAGCTTGTAGGGCATGCCCGCGCCACAGGTGACGCCCGCGACCAGCCCCTTGGTGCGTGCCAGCACGCCTTCCAGCACCCGCTGCGCGCCGCCCATTTCCCACAGCACGTTGATGTTGATCGCGCCCTTGCCACCGGCAATGTCCCAGGCGCGCTTCACCTGCTGGACCGCGCCCTCGATGGCATATTCGATCAGTTCCTCATGCCGCTCGCGCCGGGTCAGCGCGCGGTAGATCTGGGGAATGATCTTGCCCTCGGCATCATAGCTGTCGGCGTTGACGGCCGACACGGTGCCGACGCCACCCGCCGCCGCCCAGGCGCCCGCCGAAGCGTGGTTGGTCGCCGCGACGCCCTTCCCACCTTCGATCAGCGGCCAAACCTCGCGGCCGTTGTACAGGATGGGGCTCAAGCCTTTGAACACGTCTTTACCTTACTGATCCCGAAAGGGTCTCATATAGCGTGTTGGCAACGCTAAGCGAGGGGAATTAACGGCACAGGTCCGTCGCGCACGCCACCGAGCGCGCCGGGTCGACCCAGAACCTGTTCGTAGAGCGTCTTGTAGCGCGTGACCATCTGCGCCTGATCGAACTCGGCGCGCACCCGTGCCTGATTGGCCGCCCCCGCCTGGGCGCGCAACTCGGGGTGCGCGATCAGTGCCTGGATCACGTCGCGCAGCCGCACTTCGTTGGGCGCGTCGGCGATGAACGGGCGATTGGGCTCGGACACCATCATCGGCACATCGCCCACCGGCAGCGAGGCGATGGGAAGCCCCGCGGCCATGCCCTCCAGCACCGAGATCGGCGCCTGTTCCGATAGCGAGGACAAGGCGACGATGTCGAAATGGCGGATGTAATTATACGGCCGCTCCAGAAAGCCCGGCATCACCAGCCGGTCGGCAATGCCCATGGCGGCGGCGGCCTGCATGATGTTGGCCCGCTCCGGCCCCTCGCCGACGATCACCAGCCGGAAGCGGTTGGGAATGCCGCCCATCGCGCGGACCAGCATCGGCAGGTTCTTGACGGTACGCAGGCCTGCAAGCGCGCCGACGACGATCTCCTTGGGCTGGCGGACGAAGCCGGGAATACCCTTGGGATCGGGGTCGCGGGCATAGAGCCTGGTGTCGATGCCGTTGGGGATGCGATGGACCCGTTCGGCGGGCTGTTTCCAGGTCTGGCGCGCAATGCCCTCCAGGATATGGCTCGGCACCGCCAGCGCGTCCGCCGCCGACAGGGCGATGCGGCGATAGATGTTGCGTTCGATCTTGAGGCCCCGCGCCTCGTCGGCGTTGAACCCGTCTTCGTGATGGACCAGCGGCGGCGCGCCCTTGGGATAGACGCGGCGCGCCATCACCCCGTCGATCGCGCCCCAATTGTACGTCAGCACCAGGTCGAAGCGGCGCATATAGCCCGCGATCGCCTCGTACCGCCTGACCGAGGGCTTGCCGGTCAGCGGCGGCGCATCCTGTGCGATCTCGTACCGGATGCCCTTGGCGATGGCATCGCGCGCGCCCAGTTCGTCGGGCAGCCCCGAGACGATGGTATGCTTCGCGGCATCGCCGAAGGCGTTCATCAACGCGACCGCCCGCGCCTCCTTGCCGCCCAGCGAGAAGGAGGAATGGAGGTGCAGGATGTTGAGCGGACGGGCCATGGCCGCCGGATTTAGCGGGCGGAGACGACGATGAAAACCGCCCGCACCATTTTCCTCCCCTGCAAGGGGAGGTGGCAGGCGGAAGGCCTGACGGAGGGGGGCTTCCACAAGGGACGTCCTGTGTGGCACGCCCCCTCCACCAGCTTCGCTGGTCCCCCTCCCCTTGCAGGGGAGGAATTGACGAGCCTACCCCGCCACCCGGTCTAGCAACCGCCCGATCCCGGCCAGCGCTTCCGGCTCGGTCAGCAGCGGCGTGTGGCCGACGTTCGGCACCGTCACCAGCTCTGACGGGGACAGCCGCTCGACCATCCGCTCGGCGACGGACGCGCTCAATATGTCCGACCGCTCGCCACGCACCACCAGCGTCGGCACGCCGTTCAGCGCGTCGAGCGCGGCCCACATGTCCGGCCCGCCCTCGGTATTGGGCACGCGGAATGGCTCGGCGATCTTCAGGTCATAGTCGAGCACGATCCGCCCTGCACTGGTCAGGCGGTGCGTGCGCTTGGCCATGGCCAGCCAGTCCTCGATGCCCCAGCCAGGATAGACGTCCTCGTTATTCTCCTGGACGCAGCGCGCCGCGTGCAGCCAGGTGGGAAAGCTCTGCCCCTTGCCGACATAGCCGCGGATGCGCGCCAGCCCCGCCGCCTCGATCTCCGGCCCGATATCGTTCAGCACCGCCCCCGCCAGCCGCCCCCGCGCAGTGGCCGCCAGCACCATCGTCACGATCCCGCCCAGCGAGGTGCCGATCGCGACGAAGCGGGTGATGCCGAACGCGTCCAGCATCGCCTCGACATCCTGCACATAGGTCAGCGGCACATAGGTCATCGGATCCTTGGCATAGGCGCTCTCGCCCCGCCCCCGGAAGCTGACCGCGATCACCCGCGCGCGCCCGTCCAGCGCCTCGGCCAGCCCCTCGAAATCACGGGCGTTGCGGGTCAGGCCCGGCAGGCAGAGGATCGGGGGCAGCGCGTCCGAGCCGGAATAGTCGCGCGCATGAAGCCGCAGACCGTCTTTCGACCACCAATATCGATTCTCATAAGAGGTCATGCTTGAAGGTCCTCCGGTCCCGCCTCCATATCGCTTTATGCCCGTATCCCCGCAAGCCTATCGCCCCGCCTCCGCCCTGACCGAGATTACGGACTTCATCGCCGATCCCGTGGCGCCCGCCGATTTCCCGCGGACGATCATCCGCTTCCGCAACGACCGCGCGGCGGCCGAGATCGGGCTGGAGACTCTGACCGATGAGGAGTGGACCCGGCATCTCGGCCGGTTCGCCCCCTTGCCCGACACGCTGCCGGGGCCGTTCGCGATGCGCTATCACGGGCATCAGTTCCGCCATTATAATAGCGACCTGGGCGACGGACGCGGCTTCACCTTCGCGCAGATGACCGCGACCGACGGCCGGTTGCTCGAACTCGGCACCAAGGGGTCGGGCCAGACGCCGTATAGCCGCTCCGGCGACGGCCGCCTGACCCTGAAGGGCGGGGTCCGCGAGATCCTGGCGACCGAGATGCTGGAGGCGCTGAACGTCCCCACCTCGCGCACTTTGTCGATCATCGAGACGGGCGAGGCGCTGCACCGAGGCGACGAGCCCTCCCCCACCCGCTCGGCCGTGATGGTGCGGATGAGCCATGGCCATATCCGCATCGGCAGCTTCCAGCGACTGGCCTTCGAACGTGACGAAGCGGGAATGCGGCGGCTGGTCGCCTATGTCCTCCGTCATTTCTACGGCGAGGATTCGGACGATCCGGTCCGGCTGCTGACCCTGGTGGCGCAACGGACCGCGACACTGGCGGCGCGTTACATGGCCGCCGGGTTCGTCCACGGCGTGCTCAATTCGGACAATATCAACGTCACCGGCGAGAGCTTCGACTATGGCCCGTGGCGGTTCGCACCGACCTGGGACCCGGAGTTTACCGCTGCCTATTTCGACCATTCGGGCCTCTATGCGCTGGCCCGCCAGCCCGAGGCGATCCAGTGGGACGTGATGCAGCTCGCCTCCAGCCTGCGCCTGATCGCCGAGAGCGATCCGCTGATCGCCGCGCTGGAGGGATTCGCCACGACCTATCAGCAGGAGATCGTGACCGCGATCCTCTGGCGGCTGGGGCTGACCCCGCGCGGCGGCACCGAGGACCGGGCGCTCGTCCAGACGTTCGAGCGGGCGCTGCGGGAGAGCCAGGCCAGCCTCGACCGCACCTATTTCGACCTGTTCGGCGGACAGGTGCCCGATCATTATGACGAAAGCTGGAACGCGCTTCGCGACCTGATCGAACCCTATACCCCGCGTCGCGCGCGCGACGATGCCTATTGGCAAGGCTCGCCCGAATCGATGCTGATCGACGAGGTCGAGGCGATCTGGGCGCCGATCGCCGAGCATGACGACTGGACCCTGCTCCACGACAAGGTCGCGCGGGTGCGCGCCATGGGCCGGGCGCTTGCCGACCCGGCTGCGGCGGCCTAGAACCTAGTGAAGAGGGCCTGTCTCTCCCCTCCCCTTCAGGAGTGGCAGGTTGGTCATGCCCCCAGCATGACCTAAACGATGCTGGGCATCGTTTACCTACCACTGGGCCGGGGGTGGGGCGACCGCCCCAGACCTGGCATCGGTGGAGAGGCCCCACCCCAACCCCTCCCCTGAAGGGGAGGGGCTTGCCTGGATCCATGCCATGCCTTCTTTCATGTCGACCCACGAACCCGCCACGGCCGCGCTGATCGCCGAGCTTCCCATCGGCAATGCGGGCGATGAGGTCGCCGCCGCACGTACGGCATGGGCCGACTGGGCGATGACGCCGCGGGCCGAGCGGATCGATACGCTGCGCCGCTTCGCCGGGATCGTGCGCGATCGCGCGGAGGCGTTCGCCGACCTGATCGCGCGCGAAACCGGCAAGCCGCTGTGGGAAGCGAAGACCGAGGTCGATACCGTGATCGCCAAGGTCGGCATCTCGATCACCGCGCAGGCCGAGCGCGCGGGCGAGCGCGTCACCGACCAGCCGGGCGGCGGGCGCATGGCATTGCGTCACCGGCCGCATGGCGTGCTGGCGGTTCTGGGGCCGTATAATTTCCCTGCGCACCTGCCCAACGGCCATATCGTGCCCGCGCTGCTGGCGGGCAATGCGGTGGTCTTCAAGCCGTCGGAAAAGACCCCGGCGACGGGCGCGTTCCTGGTCGAATGCTATCACGCGGCGGGCGTGCCCGAAGGGGTCGTCCGGCTGCTGATCGGCGGGCCGGATCAGGGCCGGGCGCTGGCCGGGCATGACGATATCGACGGGCTGCTCTTCACCGGCTCGGCGCGCACCGGGCTGGCGCTGAACCGCCAGTTCGCCGAGCGGCCGGAAAAGATCCTGGCGCTGGAGATGGGCGGCAACAATCCGATCATCGTCTGGGACGATCCCGACCTGGACGCCACCGCCGCGCTGATCGTCCAGTCGGCCTATACCACCGCCGGGCAACGCTGCACCGCCGGGCGGCGGCTGATCGTCGAGGACCGGCTGTTCGATCCGCTGATGGCCGCGCTGACCGGGCTGGTCGACCGGCTGATCGTCGGCGCGCCGCATGATGCGCCCGCGCCCTTCATGGGGCCGGTGATCGACAATGACGCGGCCGACCATCTGCTGGCGCGAGTCGACGATCTGGTAGCGAGCGGCGCGAAGATCATCCGCCCGCTGGAGCGAATCGCGCCCGAGCTGCCGCTGCTGACCCCGGCGATCCTCGACATCGGCGCCGTCGCCGAACGCCCCGATGACGAGCTGTTCGGCCCTGTCCTGCAAGTCTCGCGCGCCACCGATTTCGCGGACGCCATCGCGCAGGCCAACGCCACCCGCTACGGCCTGTCCGCCTCGCTGATCTCGCCCTCGCCCGAGCGCTACGCGCGATTCTGGAGCGGCATCCGCGCCGGGATCGTCAACTGGAACCGCCCGACCAACGGCGCAGCGTCGAGCGCGCCGTTCGGCGGCATCGGCTGGTCGGGCAACCACCGCCCCAGTGCCTATTACGCCGCCGATTACTGCGCCTATCCGGTGGCCAGCGCGGAAAGCGACAGCGCCGCCGCCACAATTCCGGTCGGGCTGCGCCCGCATAGCTGATCTACCCCCGCCCCAAGCATCGCTCGGTTGTGGATGGCATCCGGGGGGATCATCTGTAGAGCATGGCTAGTCTTCTCGATCCCACCGCGCGCGGGCGCGTGATCCTTGTCGGTGCAGGCCCCGGCGATCCGGGCCTGCTGACCGTGCGTGCGGTCGAGGCGCTGAAGACCGCCGATGTCGTCGTGCATGACGGGTTGATCGATGCCCGCGTCCTCGACCTCGCGCCCCCTCAGGCCCAGCGCATCTCGGTCGCCAAGCGGCGCGCGCGGCACACCTTGTCGCAGGAGGCGATCAACGCGCTGATCGTCGCGCATGTGAAGACGGGCGCGATCGTCGTCCGGCTGAAGGGCGGCGACCCGTTCATCTTCGGGCGCGGCGGCGAAGAAGTGGAGACCGTGCGTGCTGCCGGGCTTCCCGTCGAAGTCATTCCCGGCGTCTCCGCGGCGCTCGGTTGCGCGGCGGAGGCAATGCTCCCGCTCACCCATCGCGACCACAGCTCGGCCGTGTCCTTCGTCGCGGGGCAGTGCAAGGGGCTGACCGATCAGGACTGGTCGGGCCTGGCGGGCCAGGGGCGCACGCTCGTCATCTATATGGGCGTCGCGACCGCCAACGGCATCGCCGACAAGCTGATGGCGGACGGCGTCGCCCCCGACATGCCCGTCGCGGTGCTGGAACGCGGCACGCTGGAGGGCCACCGCGCCATCCGCACGCTGCTCGCCGACCTCGGCCCGATGGTCGAACGCGAACGGGTGCAGAGCCCGGCGATCATCGTCGTCGGCGAAGTCGTGACGCTGTCGGATGCCGAAGACAAGCTGGCGCGTTGGGCTCGTGTGGCGGAAGGAATGAGCGCATGAAGCTGTTAACGGGCAATGATCTGGCGACCGGCGACGTCGTCTGGTGGACGGGAAGCGACTGGTCGCGCCATGTCGAGGATGCGGTCGATGTCGGCGGACAGGGTGAGGCGATCCTGCGGGCCGAGGAAGGCGCGCGTCGGGTCAACGTGCCCTATCTGATCGACGCGGAGGCGACCGAACAAGGCCCCCGCCCCGCCCATATCAAGGACCGTATCCGCGCGCTCGGCCCCACGGTGCGCCCCGACCTGACGCTGAAGCCCGCCGATGCGGACGCCGGCGCCTGGGTTATCTGAGAGTTTAACGCATGTACGCTTACGACGAATATGACCAGAGCATCGTCGATGCCCGTGTCGAGGAATTTCGCGACCAGGTGAGCCGTCGCCTGTCGGGCGCGATCACCGAGGATCAGTTCAAGCCGCTGCGGCTGATGAACGGTCTCTACCTGCAGCTTCACGCCTATATGCTGCGCGTCGCGGTGCCCTATGGCACGCTCGACAGCCGCCAGATGCGGATGCTCGGCCATATCGCACGCAAATATGATCGCGGCTACGGCCATTTCACCACGCGGCAGAACATCCAGTATAACTGGATCAAGCTGGCCGATGCGCCCGACATCCTCGCCGAGCTGGCGACGGTGCAGATGCACGCCATCCAGACCTCGGGCAACTGCATCCGCAACATCTCGTCCGACCAGTTCGCCGGGGCGGCCGCCGACGAGGTCGCCGACCCGCGCCCCTGGGCCGAGCTGCTGCGGCAATGGTCGACCTTCCACCCCGAATTCACCTATCTTCCGCGCAAGTTCAAGATCGCGGTGATCGCGGCGGATGAGGACCGCGCGGCCATGCGGCTGCACGATATCGGCATACAGCTTTTTAAGCGTGACGGCGTGCTGGGTGCGAAGATCTTCGTCGGCGGCGGCATGGGCCGCACCCCGATGATCGCGCATGAGGTGAAGGACTTCATCACCGCCGACCATCTGATGAGCTATCTGGAGGCGTGCCTGCGGGTCTATAACCGCTATGGCCGCCGCGATAATATCTACAAGGCGCGGATCAAGATCCTGCTCCACGAGATCGGTGTCGACGCGTACCGCGACCAGGTGGAAGCGGAGTTCGCCGCGATCCGTGACTTGGGGCTGGACCCGCCGCTGGCCGAGCTGGCGCGGATTACCGCGATGTTCGGCGGGCCGGACTTCGACCGCGACGCGCCCGATACGGTGGATCGGTCGGACCCCGACTTCGCGGTCTGGCTGGACCAGAATGTCGCCGCCCACAAGCAACCCGGCCATGCCATCGTCACGATCAGCCTGAAGCCGATCGGCGGCATCCCCGGCGACGCCTCGGCCGACCAGATCGAGCTGATGGCGGACCTTGCCGAGCGTTACGGCCATGACGAATTGCGCGTCACCCACGCCCAGAACATCGTCCTGCCGCATATCCGCAAGGCCGACCTGTACGCCATCTGGACGGCCTTGCGCGACGCCGGGCTGGCGGAGGCCAATCTCGACCTGATCTCCGACATCATCGCCTGCCCCGGCCTCGATTATTGCAGCCTGGCCAATGCCCGCTCCATCCCGCTGGCGCAGAAGATCGGCGAGCGTTTCGCCGGGCGGCAGCGCGAGCTGGGCGAGTTGAAGCTGAAGATTTCGGGCTGCATCAACGCCTGCGGCCACCATCATGCCGGGCATATCGGCATATTGGGCGTCGATAAGAAGGGCACCGAAAATTACCAGCTGCTGCTCGGCGGCTCGGGCGCGGAGGATGTGTCGTTGGGCAAGATCACCGGCCCCGGCTTCGACGAGGACGGCGTGGTCGATGCGATCGAGCGCGTGACCGACCGCTATGTCGAATTGCGCGAAGCGGACGAACGCTTCCTCGACACCTATCGCCGCGTCGGCATGCAGCCGTTCAAGGAAGCCATTTATGGTTGAGCCGATCACCGTGAACACCCATGCGGGCGCGACCCTGCTGCGCTTTCGCGACGACGTGGTGCATGACGAACCGGCGGTGACGCTGGATGCGTTTCTGGGCCAGACCAATGCCACCGCCGTCCGGCTGGAGGCGGGCGACGATGCGCGCGAACTCCTGCCGCACCTGGGCCAGATCGCCTTGGTCGAGATCAGCTTCCCGACCTTCCGCGACGGGCGCGGCTATTCGGCGGCGCGTATCCTGCGCGAAGCGGGGTTCGAGGGCGAGCTGCGCGCGGCGGGCGATGTGCTGGTCGACCAGATTCCGCCCATGCGCCGCTGCGGCTTCGACAGCTTCGCGCCGGAAAAGCCGGTCGATGCGGCGACCCTGACCAAGCTGCTAGCGCTTTACCCCCAGCCCTATCAGAAAGCCGCCGACGCGCGCGTGCCGGTGTGGAAACTGCGCCATGGCTGAGCGCGCGCTCGACCGGATCGACGTTCGGCCTGCCTATACGGTCGAAGACGCCGCAGCGTATGAAGCGCGGTTCGCTGGGGTGCCCGCCCCGGAGATGCTGCGCACCCTGCTGACCGGCGAGCTGCACGGACAGATCGCGGCGGTGTCGTCCTTCGGCACCGAGTCCGCCGTGCTGCTCCACATGGTCGCGCAGGCCGATCCGGCAACGCCGGTGGTGTTTACCGACACACTGAAGATGTTTCCCGAGACGCTGGCATACCGCGACTCGCTGGTCGAGCGGCTGGGGCTGCTCGACGTCCGCGTGATCCGGCCCGACCCCGCGCTGCTGGCGGCAAAGGATCCGGACGGCATCCGTCACGGCTACGACCCCGATGGCTGCTGCGACCTGCGCAAGGTCGAGCCGCTGGCACGCGGGCTCGCCCCGTTCGAGGCATGGATTTCGGGCCGCAAGGGTTTCCAGGCGGGCACCCGCCGCGCACTGCCCCGGTTCGAGGTCGAGGACGGCCGTCTGAAGCTCAACCCGCTGGCGGACTGGGACAAGGCGGCGCTCGACGGCTATTTCGCGGCGCACGACCTGCCCCGCCACCCGCTGGAGGCGCAAGGCTATCTGTCGATCGGCTGCGCGCCCTGCACCAGCCAGGTGAAGCCCGGCGAAGACCCGCGCGCCGGGCGGTGGCGCGGGTTCGACAAGGTGGAGTGCGGGATACACCGGCCCGTGGAAGCCGTTCGGCCGGGCTAACCATTATCACCACCCCGGCGAAGGCCCGGGTCCAGTGGCAATGCGCTCGGTAGCGCGCAAGACGTCGCGAGGGAGGCACAAGCGAGCGGCGGGATTAGAGTTGAAAGCGATCAGCATTGCACGGTTTTAGCCCCTCCCCTGAAGGGGAGGGGTGAGCAGAGTTGATCGTTTTCAACTCTTGGCCTCCCCCGCATCGCTAGGCGTGCCTCAACCTTGGCGGCATCTAGGCCCCGGCCTCCGCCGGGGTCGTGAGGGTGGACGGGAAAAGTGCCCCCCATCCCTCACACTCCGCTCCCACCCACCGTTCGCACTGAGCGAAGTCGAACTGCACGCCGCGAACTCGCCCCTAGGTGACGGTCATCCCGTGGCCTTCGACTTCGGCGCGAAGCGCCGAAGTTTATCCTGAGCGGCTGCCTTGCCAGCCAGCCAAAGGGCTCAGGCTGAACGTGGGGCGGGAATTAACTCGCCTCGGCTCAATACCCCGCGAAGTCGGTGAAGCGCGTGATCGTCGGGTCGAACTTCATCACCACCTTGCCGGTCGCACCGTGGCGCTGCTTGGCGACGATCAGCTCGGCCAGGCCGTAAACCCGCTCCACCTCCGTCGCCCACTTCGCGTGATCCTCGAAGACCTTGCCGTCATCGCCTTCCATCGGGCGCTTGGGCTCGCGCTGCATCATGTAATAGTCTTCGCGGAACACGAACCAGACCATGTCGGCGTCCTGCTCGATCGAGCCCGATTCGCGAAGGTCGGACAGCATCGGTCGCTTGTCCTCGCGCTGCTCGACCGCGCGGGAGAGCTGGGACAGCGCCAGCACCGGCACGTTCATGTCCTTGGCCAGCGTCTTCAATCCGCGCGAAATTTCCGAGATTTCCTGCACGCGGTTGCCCTCGGACGACTTGCCCGAGCCGGTCAGCAGCTGGAGATAGTCGACCACGACCAGCCCCAGCTCGTTGTTCAGCCGCCGCTGCAAACGCCGGACGCGGGTGTGCAGCGCCGAGATGGTCAGGCCGCCGGTATCGTCGATGAAGAGCGGCAACTGCTCCAGCTCGGCGGCGGCGGCGGCGAGTTGCGCGAACTCGTTGCGG
Organism: Sphingomonas sp. Sph1(2015); assembly: GCF_001970915.1. NCBI lineage: Bacteria > Pseudomonadati > Pseudomonadota > Alphaproteobacteria > Sphingomonadales > Sphingomonadaceae > Sphingomonas > Sphingomonas sp. Sph1(2015). Next base: position 3,972 of record NZ_MQUI01000058.1, on the reverse strand, counting down.
CTGATCTTGCCCATGCGGAGTGCTTCGGAGCTGATCCCCGATTGCTCGGCCAGGATACGCGTCGCCAGCTGGTCGGCCGACATTTCGAGGCTGAAGAAGGCGACCTTGGCACCGACCGATTCGGAGGGCGGAATGCCGTCCTGCATGTCGCGCATCCAACGGCGCGCGGCGTTGAACGCGATGTTGGTCGCCAGCGAGGTCTTGCCCATGCCCGGACGGCCCGCCAGGATCATCAAGTCGGAGCGGTGCATACCGCCGATCTTGGCATTGACCGAGTCGAGACCCGTGGTGATGCCCGAGACATGGCCGCCCGAATTCAGCGCGCGCTCGGCATTCTTGACCGCCATGGTGGTGGCCTGGGAGAAGCTCTTCACCGCATTCTCGGAGCCGCCATCCGCCGCGACCTTGAACAGCTCGTTCTCGGCCAGTTCGATCTGCGCGCGCGGGTTGACCTCTTCGGACGTGTCCATCGCCCGGTCGACCAGGGTCCGCCCCACCGTCACCAGCGCGCGGAGCATCGCCAGGTCATAGATCTGAGTCGCGAACTGCCGCGCGCCGATCAGGCCCGCGCCGGAACCGGTCAGCTGCGCCAGATAGGACGGCCCGCCCAGCGCCTTCATCCCCTCGTCCGCCTCGAACATCGGGCGCAGCGTGACGGGGGTCGCCAACATGTCGGTGGCGCGCAGATTCTTGATCGCGGAGAATATGCGACCATGGACCGGCTCGAAGAAATGCTCCGGGTCCAGCCGGTCGACCAGATCGTCGGCCAGCCGGTTGTCGATCATCATCGCGCCGAGCAGCGCGGCCTCCGCCTCGATATTGCGGGGAAGCTGCTGCGGCTCGGTGGCGGCAGCGGGGTTCTGGAATGCGAGGGTGGCCATTTCTCCGGCGTTAGCGCGGAGTGACGCCGGAGGAAAACACATTGCGTCGATCAGCGGGGGATTTGCGGCGCACGCGCTTCGCGACTATCCCTGCCGGATGGCCGATCCCCGGATCATATCCATCGATCTCGACGAGCGCAGCCTGGGCTGGCGCTCGGCCGATGTCGAGCAGGAACGGCGGATCGCGATCTTCGACCTGATCGAGGAGAACACCTTCGCGCCGCAGCGGCCGCAGGCGGACGGCTATGCTGGGCCGTACCGCATCAAGCTGGAGTCGGAGGAAGGCCGGCTCGGCATCCATATGTATCGCGAGGACGGCACGCATATCGAGACCCTGGTGCTGGCGCTCGGGCGGTTCCGGCGGCCGATCAAGGATTATTTCGCGATCTGCGACAGCTATTACCAGGCGATCCGTGCCGCCACGCCGCAACAGATCGAAACGATCGATATGGCCCGGCGGGGCATCCATAACGACGCGGCGCAGATGCTGAAGGAGCGGCTGACCGGCAAGATCGAGGTCGACTTCGATACCGCACGCCGCCTCTTCACACTGCTCTGCGTCCTGCATATCCGCAACTGATGGCGATTCTCTGGAAAATCGGCGCAGGGCTGCTGGCCCTTGGCGCGATCAGCGCGGGCGGGCGGCACTGGGTCACCCATTGGCAGCCGCCGACCGAGCGTTATGCGCTGCAGGGCATCGACCTGCCCGAAAACCCGCCCGCCGTCGAATGGCGGACGCTGCGCGCGAACGGCGCGGACTTCGCCTATCTGGTCGCGACCTCTGGCACCGACCGGCGCGATCCGTCGTTCGAGGGCAATTGGGACGCCTTGCCCGAGGCGGGGATGCGGCGCGGCGCGGTCCATATCTATTCGCTGTGCCAGCCTGCCGCGGCGCAGGCGGATGCCTTCAACATCTTCGTACCGCGCGTGGGCGATGCGCTGCCCACCGCGATCGACCTGTCCTTTCACGACGATTGCGCCGCCCGGCCCGAGCGCGCGCAGCTGGTCGCCGACCTGACCCGCTTCGTGTCGATGGTCGAGACGCACACGCGAAAGCCCGTGATGCTGCGCGTGTCCAAGGCGTTCGAGCGCGAATACACCATCACCGCCGCGCTGGACCGTCCGGTCTGGGCAATCGGCAATCTGTTCAAACCCGATTATGCCGCGCGCCCCTGGCGCATGTGGCGTGCCAGCGATTTCCGCCGGGTCGAGGGGGTGGAAGGCCCCGTCAACTGGGACGTCGTCACGCCATGAATGCCACCGATCCTAAAGCCCTGCCCCAGGAACTCATCGCCGCCGCCCGCGCCGCCGCGCGCAACGCCCATGCGCCATACAGCCGCTTTGCGGTCGGTGCGGCACTCCTGATGCAGGACGGCTCGGTCATCACCGGCGCCAATTTCGAGAATGCCAGCTACGGCCTGTCGCTCTGCGCCGAAACGGTCGCGATCGCCACCGCCTCGGCGGCGGGGCGACTGCGCGAGATCGTCGCGGTCGGCGTGATCGGCGGCGCGATGGACGCACATGGCGTGCCGACCGGCACCAGCCCGGTCAGCCCCTGCGGTCGCTGCCGCCAGGTCATCAACGAAGCCGCCCAGATGGGCGGCCGTGACCTGCCGGTCCACTGCGGCGCGGCCGAAGGCGACGCGGTGCGAAGCTATCGTTTGTCGGAACTGCTTCCCGACGCGTTCGGACCGAAGGATCTGGGGATCGGTTGAAGATCAACGCGAAAGCGCGGAAATTTGGTTCGCGCAGAGGCGCAGAGAGCGCAGAGAAGAAGGTTAGGCCCGCTCTATACTCAGCGATAGCTGGCCATCGCCAATAACCTCGCACGCCCTCTCTGCGTCCTCCGCGCCTCTGCGCAAACCAATCTTATGAAATCTTAGCGTCTTCCCGCGAGCAAATAGCTTGGTGCTCTCGGTACTACGGCAGCTGATTTTTCACGCGAAGACGCGAAGACGCGAAGACGCGAAGATTCTTTCTCGCGGAGACGCGGAGGCGCGGAGGAGAAGAAGAATTTAAGTCTTCCGAACCTTGGCGATGACCGGCATCGCTTACGATCGGATACGCCCCCTCCGCGTCTCCGCGCCTCCGCGCGAAAATCATTCTTCTTCGCGGCATCGCGGCTTCGCGTGAACAACCACCTTCAGGCGCCCGGCTCTTCGCCCCGCGCCCGCATCGCCGCACCGGCGGCCTGAATGAACTGCCACACATCGGCGGAGAAGCCGGGATCGGCCTGGCCGTCCCACTCGGCCCGATTCTCGTGCAACCGCGTCGCCCCCGCCCACATCTCCGGCGACGCGACCGCCCGGAATGGTGCCAGCAGCGCGAACCATTCGCGCACGAAACCCCGCGCGGCCTCCGAATCCGGGTCCATGGGCAGCGCGGCCGCGATCCGCTGGCCTAGATCGGCCCAGCGCGCCTGATAGGCATTCTGATCGAAATCGGGTCCGAGCGCGTCCATCCGCCCGGCCCAATGCGCCTGTTCCTCCGGCGTGAAATGGCGGTCGACCACCGATTTCCACTGTGTCGGCGTCATGGCATTCCCTTTTCGTATCAGCGAGCAGAGCGTCGCGACGTCGATGCGCTCGCCAGCATTGATGCGGGACTGAATAGAGTGGAGCAGCGTCGCGGTTTCCCCAAGCGCGACACGCTGCGCCTCGACCACCGCCAGCTGCACCGCGATCATCGGCGCCAACCGCGCATCGGGGCGGTCGAGCATCCGCCCGATCGCCGCCAGCGTGAAGCCCGCGCGCTTGAGGGCGACGATGGCGTGCAGCCGCTCCAACTCCCCCGCGCCGAAGATGCGCCGCCCGCCCTCGCTGCGCTGAGGCCGGATCAGGCCGCGGGCCTCATAGAAGCGCAGCGCCCGGCTGCTGAGGCCGGTCGCCCGCGCGATCTCGGTGATGTCGAGCATGGTGGTCATGGGCGTGACCGTACCGCTTGACGCTGCGTCAACCGCAAGCCCCCTTTATGGATGGCCCGCCCCTAAACCGAACCGTTGTTATCGCACGACAGCGGGTCGTTTGAGGAAGGAGCCAAGGTCATGGACGTATCGGTTCTCGGGATCGATCTGGGCAAGAACAGCTGCAGC